>JAZKEH010000355.1:0-4755 GCA_040387155.1 Pseudomonadota bacterium
CCAGGAGGTAAGTAATGAAAATCAAACTGTTAGCAGCAACCCTTTTCGCGTCCGTTCTTTTTCAGGGTTCGGCATTTGCTGCCTGTTCCAAACCAGCTGATCCGGAAATTCCAAGCGGTGATGCTGCCTCTGGTGCAGACATGCTCAAAGCGAAAAAAGCAGTGGAAACCTACGTAGCCGATATCGAGAAGTATTTGTCGTGTGGCATCGCCAGCAACGAACAGGAACGTGCGCAGAAGAAAATGGAAGATGTTGCCGAAGCTTTCAACGAACAGCTGCGTATCTACAAAGCCAAGTCGTAATAGCAGTCGTACTCTTGTCGTAGCTGGTGCCCGTGTCCGGGGGAAAGTCCCGGACCGTGGCACCACTTTTCCGTTCCTCTCCCCAGCGGCAAAGGTCACGACGGGAAATGCAGTCAGTGCCAGGACGGCGCTGCTGGCATGGCGCTTGCAACTCCCTGGTTACAGCAGTCGGAAAGTCGTTTTTCCGTCACTTACAACCGATGGTCAGCCGGGTTATTGGCGTCCATCACCCACGGGGAAGGCCATGCGCAGTCCGATAGAGAGAGTGATCGTCAAGGCTTTGACACAGTCGGCGCTGCTTGGCGCTGGTTTGCTGTCTGCCTCCTTGACCCTCCTGCTCGCTACCCCGCTACAAGCCCAGGAAATCCAGCCCCTCGCCAATATCCAGACGCTGGCCGAGACCTTTGCGCTTGAGCAACTCCAAACCCAGAATTATGCCGACCTGCGGGTAACCGCCTCCACGCTCGACAGCCGCCTGCGCCTGAGGGCCTGCGACAGTGAACTGGAAGCCTTTGGCACCCCCGGCGGTGAACGCTCGGGCCGTTTGACCGTTGGCATTCGCTGCAGCGGCAGCACGCCGTGGACGATCTATGTGCCGGTCCAGATCCGCGCCAGCCTCAGTGTTGTGGTGATCCAGAATGCCCTGCCCCGTGGCGCGGTATTGCAGGCGAGTGACCTGGCCATTGAAACCCGTACGCTGCAGGAACTGCCCCCCGCCTATGTGAGCGACCAGGCGACGGTCGTCGGCCAGGAGCTGACACGTGCCGTCCCTGCCAATGCGCTGGTAACCCCGAACCTGCTGCGCGAGCCGCAACTGGTCAACAAGGGCCAAACCGTGACTATCATTGCGGATGGCGAGAATTTTGCAGTGAAAATGGCAGGCACGGCGCTGCAGAATGGCGCCGCCGGTCAACGCATCAACGTCAAGAACACCACCTCTGGCCGTACCGTGCAGGCGACCATCGTCGATGCCGGCACCGTCAGAGTCAGCATGTAACAGCAGTTGTAACAAAGATGGTCTGAAGCTTGTGAACCCAGCTTATGCAAACAAAGCTGAAAAAGTTCTCAAGGATTCAGAAAAACAGTCGTAGTTGTACTTGCACGACCCTGGATTTAACGGAGGTCCTATATGGCCAATGAAATCAAGCTGAGCAACGCACACCAGATGCTTGGCACCCACAAACCGCCTGCCAAGGCAGTCGCGTCCGATGAAAAATCGGCAGCGTCCACGCCGGCCGCAAGCAGCGATCGCGTCAGTGTTACCGACACTGCCTCGCGTTTGCAGAAAATCGAGGAGCAGCTTAGCGCCATGCCAGAGATCAACCACGAGAAAGTGGCCCAGATCAAAAAGGCTATCGCTGACGGCACCTTTACGCTGGATCCGGCAGCCATTGCGGAAAAGCTGATTGCGTTCGAAGGCAGCAGCAGACACTGATCATCTGACCATTGACCCTACGACTTGACCAAGACCTGAGGAGGCCCGCATGACGAAAGCACTTCCCGGACAAGGACTCAATGCCAGACTCAAAGCAGAGTTGACGGGGCTGTTGACCGAAGAACTCCAGCTGTGTGAAAGCCTGCTCACCTGCATCCGCAAGGAGCAGGATTGTTTGCAGCATTACGATCACAACGGCTTTGCCACCAGCACTGCGAGCAAGAACCGCATCGTCGAATCGCTGCGCGATCTTGATCGCCGCCGGCAAACGCTGTTCCGCCAGTTGCAGGGCGCCGACCTCAGTACCGCCAATTACACCTTTGAACACTGGCAGGAGAGCTGGCTGCAGGACCCTGCCTTGTCGGGCATCGTCCACAACCTGCGCCAGGTAGCCGCTGCCTGCTCGACTGAAAACCAGAGCCTCGGCCGCCTCATCAATCTGCAAACCCGCTTCTTCGACTTCCTGCTGCGCCAGCTGCTGCCGCAACGTACCGACAGCCTGACCTATATGCGCAGTGGCGAGAAACAGGCCGCCGGCAACTTGCGCAAACTGATTTCGGTCTAGGGCGCCACGCTGTATGCGCTCTATTCCGCGCTTGTCCGACCTGGTACGCAGTGCGTCCGACTCCACGTCCGACATTGCCGCACTGCCGCCACTATTGTTCGAATCCGCCAACGGCAACAGTTCTGACTATTCGCTGATCCATAGCAAACCCGCCATTCTGCGCAAGCTCAACGAAATCCAGCGCAGCCGCGTGCAATTTCGCATACATCTGTTTGTCGATGGCGAAGAGGTTGGTGTCTACAACTCCAGCATTCAACGCGTCGATGGCAAAAATGGCACCGTCATCCTGCACCAACTGTCACCCAACACGTGGCGTGCGCATATTGTCCGCAAGCAGCCGGTAACGATCAGCTGCTATCTGAAGAGCGGCCATCTGGTGTTCGATACGTTGATCTCCCCGCTCGACGATGAAGTCCACAACCCCTTTTGCGAACTGCAGCTGCCGGCCAGCATGCACGTGCAGCAGTTGCGATCGTCGTATCGCGTGATGCTGTTGCCGAACACGGCCAGCGTGGAACTGCGCATCGGCCGCCACCTGATCCATGGCAAATGCCTGGACCTCTCGCTGAATGGCTGCTGCGCGCAGTTCCCGCCGTCGCTGGCGGATCTGCTGCGGGAAAACGATGAACCCAGCGCCGGCTGGCTGCTGCGGGTTTATCACGAAGGCCGCGAACTGTTCCTGACAAATGCCCGGATTTGCCGCAAGAAAGAAGAAGTCGCCGGACTGCTGACAGTGGGCCTGAACTTCAGCAAGGCGGAGGCGGAACGCAATCGCGTCCTGCAGCCGCTGCTGGTGGGTTTGCAGCGGGAGCGGATTCGACAGCAGCCGTTGCTGGACTGATCCAACTCCGCGACTCCCCAACTCCGCACTGCGTGCTACGTCGGGCAAGCGCACGGGAAATAGGTGTCAGAGTCATATTTCAGTGCTGCATCAGGTGTCGGAGTCGTAATTCGTAAACCGGCAACTTTCTGACGCTTGTTTGCCGCCGGCGGCAAATAGTTGCCTCTTTCGCCTGAAAGACGTCGTTATTGCCACGCAAAGCCCCCGAAAAAGCTGGCATAGCGATTGCTACTCCTAAGGACAGGATGACATCAGTGTCAAAAGTATCAGCCGGAGAGCAACCGCCATGATTACGAACAACAACGCTCAGAACACTCGCAAGTTTTCAGAGGTAAACATGTCAAAGCTGGAGCATGCCACCGCCTTGCATACCACTCTGCCAATGGAAGACCTGATTGGATTGTTTGCCGGGGAGATCCGGGATCTGATCGTCTACGACAGCTTTGAATTCGAGAACAGCGCCCAGGCCCTGCACCTGTTCATGGGCACACCGAAGTTGCACAAGTGTCGCTACATCCTGAAAACGGGTGGTGTTGAATTTGGCCAGATCACGCTGACGCGGGTGAATCCGTTCAAGGACAGCGAGATCAATGTGATCGAAGGTGCGCTCGGCGCGCTGGCGATTCATTTGAACAATGCGATGACCTTTGAGTCTTCGATCAGCGCTGATGCACTTGTCACACTGAAGGCGGACAGAAAGCGCGCGGCGGAATCCTGAGCAGCACCGGGCAAACTGCTCTTACCGACTCAATCTTTGCAGAAAACCATCACTAATAGCGTATAGGCATCAAGTTTCCCGCTCGCCAGTCGTAATACATAAGGACCCTCCCTCGCCAACTAGAACGAGAAGTCCAAATGAATTTATGGCGCCTGGTAAGCCCGGAGCTGCTTACCGAAACCGTGGTCAGGGGAGACCACAATCACGGCATCCCGCTGGCGGGACTGTTACTGGCATCGCTGGCTGCATGGGCCTTGCTGCCCGTCGCTGACCGCTTCAACACCATTCGCAACAACTCACGCTATGTGTGGCTGATCGCCGGCAGTCTGGCGATGGGCATTGGCATCTGGGCGATGCATTTCACCAGCATGCTGGTCTATCACCTGCCGTTTCCGATCGAGTACGACGTCACCGTCACCTTGCTGTCGGTAATTCCGGCGGCGTTGGCGAGCGGCATCTGCATCGTCATGTACGTTTCGGCGCGCAATTCGTGGAAGCAACTCGTGCTGGCGGCGCTGTGCATGGCAGTGGGCATCGGGGCAATGCACTACATCGGCATGGAGGCGATCGTGGTGCCGGCCGACATGTACTACGTGCCCGCCTACTTCATCCTGTCGATTGCCGCCGCTGCGGCACTGGCATTGGTGGGTCTCTATGCGAAGACACGGCTTGATCGCAACACACGACTGCCGCGCTTCATCGGCAACCTGACCGGCAGCGTCGTTCTCGGCCTGGCCGTCACCAGCATGCACTTCATTGCCATGCATGCCACCTATTTCGTGGCCCATGAAGGCCACGTGCATGCCGGTGGCGAACATGCTGCGATGCAACAGACGGTGGTCTTCACCGGCATTGTCGTGGCGACGATGATATTGCTGGTACTGACCTTGCTCG
>JAZKEH010000355.1:4765-7679 GCA_040387155.1 Pseudomonadota bacterium
GCTGGTGGATCGACGTCTGGATGTGATGGCCTCGTCATTGAAGCAAAGTGAACTACGCTTCCAACGTCTGGCGGAAACCACGCAGATGGCAATCTTCACATTCAACGCCTCTACCATTACCTATGCAAACCCGGCCCTGAGCACCATAACCGGCTATTCACCGGAAGACCTGTTGCGCACACCACTTGCGCAACTGCTCGGCACCGACTTCCAGGATTTCGCTGGCATGGTGCTCGACAGTGGCGCCTTCGGCCATGCCTATCATGCGCAGTTCGAAACCAGAACACGCAACGGTGGCACCTGTTGGCTGTACTTCAGCGTAACGCCCGCTGAGACCGACTCGGATGCAACTACCTGTCTTGCCAGTGCCTGCGACATCAGCGAACAAAAGCGCGCAGAGTTTTCGCTGCGCCATATTGCCTTCACCGACCAGCTCACCCAGCTCAGCAATCGCACGATGTTCATTGATCGGCTTGAACATCATTTGCAAGTGCTGGCACGCCGCAAACACCCGGCGCAGTCGTGTGTGCTGCTGCTCGACCTCGACAACTTCAAGGCCATCAACGATACCTACGGCCACATCCAGGGCGATCGTCTGTTGCAGGAAGTCGGCAAGCGCCTGAAACCGGTGGCACGTCATTGCGACACCATCGCGCGGCTCGGCGGCGATGAGTTCGTCATCCTGGCGGAAGAAATGACCAGCCAGCACAACACCATCATGATTGCCGAACGCATCCTCGCCCAACTGCACGACCCGATTGCGCTCGACAATCGCGAGATCACCGTGCGTGCGAGTATCGGCGTCGTCTCGCTCGATGCCAGCAAGCACCAGACACCGGACCAGGTGCTGCACGACGGCGACATTGCGTTGTATCGCGCCAAAGCCCAGGGCCGTGGCTGTTGGGTACTGTATGACGAAGAAATTGATGCAAACGTAAAACGTTCACGCCAACTGCTGGTGGAACTGAAAGCCGCGCTGGCGAATCGCCAGTTGCAACTCTATTACCAACCCATCTTCAACGCCGCGACGCAAACCTTGCGCGGCTTCGAAGGCCTCGCGCGCGGGCAGCGTGCGAACGGCGAATGGGTATCGCCTGGGGAGTTCATTCCGCTGGCGGAAGATAACGGGCTTATCAGCGATCTGACGCTGTGGGCCATTGAAACCGCGACGAAGCAGATCGCCGACTGGAACAGCACGTGGAATACGCACCACTATTACATCAGCGTCAACGTGGCCACTGACTCGTTCAACGACGACCGCTTCTTCCAGGTCATCGCAGATCGCATTGCCGAGTACGGCATCTATCGTGGTCAATTGAAACTCGAACTTACCGAACGCATGCTTGTCACCGACAACCCGCAGATGCTGGAGCGCCTGAACAGCCTGATCGAGCTCGGCTGTGAGCTGATGATTGATGACTTCGGTACCGGCTACTCCTCACTGGCCTACCTGCATCGCCTGCCGGTGAAGACGCTGAAAATCGACCGCAGTTTTGTCGCCAACATGGAACGCGAAGACAGCTCCAAGGCAGTCATCAACTCCATCATCGCGCTGGCCAGGTCGCTGAAGATGGACGTTATCTCCGAGGGTGTTGAAACCCAGGAACAGTCACGCCTGCTCACCAGCATGGGCGCCACCCAGATCCAGGGCTATCTGCTTGGCGTACCGTCGCCGGCCAGCAAGGCGGGCAGCATACTGGGCAACTCCATGAGTGGTGCGGCCAATGACGCGCGCAAGGTGGTGGCGTTGGCGGGTTAGCCCTACCCCTTGACGCGCCTGCCCCGCTGAAAGGATGCTTCGCTGACAAAAAATTGTCAGCCCAACGACAAGCATCATTTCCAGGGGAGTTCCAATGTCCGTACGCCTTGCCTCGTTGGCAGCCTTGCTGCTCAGCACGTCTCTTCACGCCCAGCAAACAGAAACGCTGGAAGTGGTATTGCAGCGAGCTCCTTCTGCAGCGCCCGGTATCCCCGCTGCGCCCCTGCCTACAACACCGCTGCATTACCGGACCGGTGAAGGCCTCGACATCGAAGTCACCGCCCTCGCGCGCGGCCTCAACCATCCGTGGGGATTGGCCGTGCTGCCCGACGGCACGCTGCTCGTCAGCGAACGCAACAAAGGAATCCTGCGTTCAATCCACGATGGCCGCATTGATCCGACTCCCGTTGCCGGTGTGCCGTTGGTGAAAGAAGACGGCGGCGCCTTTACCGGCTTGCTGGATGTGGTGCTGCACCCGGACTTCAACACCAACTCATACGTCTATCTCACCTACAACAAGGCGCTGGCTGATGACAAAGCGGCGATGGCAGTTGCACGCGGCATCTGGGACGGCACGGCGTTGCAGGAAACCACGGATGTATTCGTCGCCGATCCCGGCGTCAGCGGCGCCTCGCGTGTGTTGTTCGATGGCCAGGGCCATCTGTACATGTCCATCTACGGTGGCAGCGATGATGCACAGGATCTGAATCAGCTGCGCGGCAAGGTATTGCGGTTGAATGAAGATGGTTCGATCCCCTCTGACAATCCCTTCATCAGCACTGGCGGTGCGCGACCGGAGATCTACACCTATGGTCATCGCACGATACAGGCGCTGGTCAGCAACCCGCTGACGCAGCAGATCTGGAGTCTCGAAATGGGACCCAATGGCGGCGATGAAGTGAACATTCTCAAAGCCGGCGCCAACTATGGCTGGCCACTTGTCAGCCTCGGGCGTGACTATGCCGGCCCGTGGCAATCGGAAGATTTCCGCAAGGAAGGGTTTGAAAATCCGGTGGCGTACTGGATGCCATCGATCTCGGTATCCGGCATGACGTTCTATACCGGTACGTTGCTCGACAAGTGGCAGGGTGATTTGTTTGTCGGCGGGTTGCGGATGGGCGATCCGCAACTGGCCGGGTTCCCGACGCTGACCGA
>JAZKEH010000355.1:7689-10804 GCA_040387155.1 Pseudomonadota bacterium
AAGCGTTGTTGACGGATCTGCATTACCGGATTCGCGGTGCGCATCAGGGAACGGATGGGTACTTGTATGTGTTGGTAGATGAGGAGGAAGGGGCGGTGTTGAGAATAGGACCTGCGCAATGAGACTACATTATTCGTTAGTGATTGGTTTGCTGTTCAGCGATGTGGCCATTCTCGCCACAGCCCAGCAAAACACGGCAGTGCCACTGCTTACGCCGTCCACTACCCTGCAAATACCCAATGCCGTGCGTGAACAGCTCAGGGCGGATGCCACTTCGTTTTATGACAAGCTCAAGTCATATCGCCAGCATCTCGGCCCCTCCCTTTCGGGTGACAGCAGCCTGCAGGCAGCAGTAATGGAAGACGAAGCAACCCGGTTGCAAGTGGAGTTGATTGAAGTTGAGAAGCTGCGAAATTTCCTGGACCAGTTCACCACCAGCGTCAGCAAACAATCCGCCAGCTCACTCGCCCCTGTTTGTGCCAACATCGCCAAGGGCTCCGTTCCGTCTCTTGAGGAAGCCAGGGCAGTCGTAGAGCAACAAGACGAGAACCGACTGCTGCTGGAACAGGCAGCGGGCAATTCTTTCTTCGCCGAGGCTGTGAGCGAACTCGGCGAAGAAATTGCCGCGGCCACGCAGGTGCGCATCAATGAATGGGGTGATTCAATGCGGGTGACTGACAAACTCAACACCGCCCAATCTGTCGAAATGGCTTTTGGCGGCGACTATCAACGCTATTTGAAGAGTATCTGTGGCATTGGTTGAGGCTTGCGAGTGTTTAGCTGCATGACAAACAAATACCTCTTGCTGTTGGTGTCAATGGCGTCAATTCCATGCTTCACCGCGCCCATCGCCAACGCCCAAGAGCCTGCAGAACGCGCAGTCCCTCAAGAAATCCTCGAGCAGGCGCGTACTGCGGGACGGCACGGCGATGAAATTCCCTTCTTCGAAAGATTCCAGCTCTGGATGCAGCGTCTGACGATACTTCGAAATTCAGATGCCGCGTCGTGGCAAGCAGCAATTGACGATGAAGCAGCAAAGCTTCAACTCAGCCCAGAGGGTATGGAACACGTATACGAGGTTTTGTCCCGGCTACTTGCTTCCGCGATGACTGAGGCCAATGTTCCGCTTGCAGAAGGCTGCGCGCTGCTTGCTCGTGACAGTACGCTTACAGGCGAAGCGGCGCAGGCAATCGTCGAACGCAATGAAACCAACAAGTCACTGGTGATGCAGGCGAGAACCATTTCGTTTGTTGCCGATGTCTCGAAAGAGTTGGGGAACGCTACGGCAGTTGCTGTGCAAAACCGAATCATTGAATGGAATGTGTTCCAGGGCCCGGCTGATACGCTGGAGGTTATCCATCCCAGCTATTACAAAGCTTACTTGTCAAATTGGTGCAGCGTGTTCCAACCGCAGGCCGTATCAGGACCCTAGTTGACGTGAGTCGGCAACGCCCTTAACTGCTGCTGCAACAATTCCATGCTGCGTGTATCCGCATTCGCATGCTGGTTCTCCAGGTTGGCAACAATGACAAGCACGACACGGCGATTACGTGACCTGCCCGCATCGGTGTCATTGCTGGCGATGGGACGCTGTTCACCGTAGCCTACCGCTGCCATGCGATCCGGCGAGATGCCGTACTTCGCAAACAATCTCACTACCGCCGCCGCACGCGCTGATGAAAGCTCCCAGTTAGAGGGATAGATGGAACTGGTAATCGGCTTGTTGTCCGTGAAACCTTCAATGTGCAACTGATTCGGGTGCTGCAGCAGTACCTTCGACAACTGCATCAGAATCAACTCGGCGTCGATGGATGGCACCGCACTGCCCGACGTAAACAGGAAGTTCGAGTTCAACTCCACTTCTACCCACAACCGGTCCTGTTTGATCGTGACCAGGTCCTCGCGAATCATCTTGTCGAGCGCTTCCTTCACCTCATTGGAAATCTCATCAACCTGTTGCGCGGCTTCGTCCATCGCCCAGTCATCTTCATCGACCTTGAGCGAACGCAGTTCGTTGAGACTATTCTGGTAAACCTTCTCATCCATGATCGCAGGGTTGAACGGCATTGGCTTGGGGACTGACATGACAGTCTGCATCGGCGAATGCGGCGAGCGCGAGAGCTCGCCGACCTGGATCGGCTGCATGGCCCGCGCCGATGAACGGAAGGCAGCGACCATCGACTCCGACAGTACGCGGTACTTGCCTTCGTTGACGGAGGAGATGGAGTACATCACGACAAAGAACGCGAACAGCAGCGTGATGAAGTCGGCGTACGACACCAGCCAGCGTTCGTGATTCTCGTGTTCTTCGTGTTTGTGTTTTTTCGCCATCGCTGCGGGCCTGTGCTACAGATAGCCCTGCAGTTTGCTTTCGATATTGCGCGGGTTTTCACCCTGGGCAATGGAGACCAGCCCATCGACGATCATCTCGCGGTACTGGGTCTGGCTGCTGGTGATGGTTTTGAGTTTGCTGGCGGCCGGCAGGAACAACAGGTTGGCCATGCCGACACCATAGACCGTGGCAACGAACGCCACCGCGATACCGGGGCCGAGTGCGGAAGGATCTGCGAGGTTGTTCATTACATGGATCAAGCCCATTACCGCGCCGATAATCCCGATACAGGGCGCGTAACCACCGAAGCCTTCATAGACCTTGGCGGCCTGCAGGTCTTTCTGTTCGCTGTGGTGGAGTTCGACTTCGAGAATATTGCGGATCACTTCCGGTTCGCCGCCGTCGGCCAGCATCTGCAGCCCGGTCTTGGCGAAGGTTTCACTTTGTTCTTCGGCAACGGCCTGCAAACTGAGCAAGCCTTCCTTGCGGGCGAGGTTGCCCCACTCGACGATCTTGCCCACCATGGCGCGGTTGTCGGTAACCGGCGGGGTGAATAACCAGCGCACGCGCTTCAGCGCGAGCATGAAAATCTTCATCGGCGTCTGGACCATGACAGCGCCGAGCGTGCCGCCGAACACGATGAAGAACGCGGTAAAGATCATCAGGGAATCGGTGTGGCCACCTTCGAGCAAGTTGCCACCCAGGATGGCGCCGATGCCGACCACGATTCCGAGCTTGCGCGCGGCGTCCGTACCCAGCGTGGCGCGGGCGACATATTTGGTC
>JAZKEH010000356.1:0-2458 GCA_040387155.1 Pseudomonadota bacterium
TCGTGTTCAACAGTGTGACGTGATCGTTGACGAGCTGCGCCATGTCCTTGTCGCCAGTGGAAATCAGGGTCGTCAGTTTCTGTTCCCAGGCCTTCTGCGCCAAGGTGCCGATCACGTCATCCGCTTCGACCATGTCGATGACCAGCAGTGGCAAGCCCATTGCCTTGATGATTTGGTGAATCGGTTCGATCTGCGAGCGCAGGTCATCCGGCATAGGCGGTCGATTGGCCTTGTATTCGGGATAGATGTCGTCACGAAACGTCTTGCCCTTCGCATCGAACACGACCGCAATGCAGCAGTGCGGCTGCTTCAGCAAGCTGCGCATCATGTTGATCACGCCCTTGATGGCGCCCGTCGCCTGGCCCTTGCTGTTATTCAGCGGTGGCAATGCATGATAGGCACGAAACAGGTAGGACGAGCCGTCCACCAGTACCAGTGGCGCTTGCTCACTCATTGCTATCTCCGAAACATTGCGTCATGGCCGTACCCAGTTGCGTCAGCAACTCGCCATAGGCCGTTGCCGAGACGGGCAGCGAAACGCCGAGCACGTCGGCGGCTACGATATTGATGGTCTTGCCGTCGAGCAGTGAATCCAGCTCCAGCTGGTTTTCCGTAGGCTCTGTCAGCAGGCATTGCACCTTGTCGTTTGCAATCGCTTCACGCAACGCCATGGTGCTACGCACACCCGGCGTTTCATTACTGCTGTCCGTCAATGCAATCGGCTCCTGCAGCGCAAACTGCGCAGCAAAATAACGGAAGGCGTGATGGCTGACTGCCCACTGCTGCGCCTTCAACGGTTGCAGCTTGTTGGCGATCGCAATGTCGGTTTGATCAAGCTGTGCGCTGAATCGTCGAAAGTTGTCCTGATACTGCGCTGCATGTTCTGGGTCCAGTTGCTGCAGCTGCTGCATGAGGGCATTCGCTACATGGCGTGCATTGCGACTGTCCAGCCACAGATGCGGGTCGGTCACTCCTTCGCTGTCGAGCAAGGTTATGTCCGGGAGTTGCTGCGCTGTCAGCACCGGCACTTTCAGTTCAGCAATAACGTCAGTCAGTGGCTGTTCAAGAATGGGACCAACCCACAGCACCAGCGCCGCCTGCTGAAGGCTGCGCCGTTCGGATGGTCGTAGCGAAGCATGGTGCGGATCCTGCCCGGCATTCATCACCAACACAGGCGTGGTAACACCATCCGTGATAGCCGCAGCGACAAGCTGCAAAGGTTTGATGCTGGCCACGACGGTGGGCGCCGCCTGCACATTGAGCGCGAGGGCAACGCTGGACCACAAGGCCATGGACAACAACGGCCTGAGCAGTGACGAATGGAAAATCTCTCGGGAAAACATGGGCTAAACAACGGGAGCTCTAACAAAGAATGCTATGATACACCACCAAAGTTACTCGACTGCCCTTGATCCTGTTACGTAATCGAATTCCTGTTCCCGTGTCGAATCAACCCATCACCAGTGCCAATTTGCCTGCCGACAGCGACACCGCGACGGCTCCTGTTTGCGTGCCGCAAGCCTTGCTGCATCTGCATGCGGTGGATTACAGCGTGGGTTCGCGCCACATCCTGCAGAAGGTCAATCTGCATTTGAAGCAGGGCCAGATACTGACGCTGATAGGTCCCAACGGTGCTGGCAAGACCACGCTGGTGAAACTGGCGCTGGGACTGTTGCAACCGACCAACGGCACCGTGGACAGAGCTGCCGGTCTACGCATTGGCTACATGCCGCAGCGACTGCAGATCGAGTCGTCGCTGCCACTTACCGTGCAACGCTTTTTGCTGCTGGCGCCGCGTGCAGGCAATGCCAATATTCCTGCCGCTCTTGCCGAGGTTGGAGCCGCACGTCTGCAACACAGCCGTCTGCAGGATTTGTCGGGCGGCGAGTTGCAACGGGTACTGCTGGCTCGCGCCTTGCTGGGCAATCCTGATTTGCTGGTGCTGGATGAACCCACACAGGGTGTAGATCTGAAAGGCCAGGCCGAGCTTTACCGCCTGATTACGCAAATCCGTGACAACCATCAATGCGGTGTATTGATGGTCTCACATGATCTGCATCTGGTGATGTCGGCCACGGATGAGGTCATCTGCCTGAACCAGCATGTCTGCTGTCATGGCCATCCGGAACACGTCAGCAATGATCCGGCCTATCTTGAATTGTTCGGCAAAGCCGGTGTCGAGGCGATGGCTGTGTACACCCATCATCACAATCACGACCACGATCTTGCCGGCGAAGTTGTCTCGGCGCATATGCACGACGAGAACTGCGCGCATGATCACAGCCCATCCCCCAGCCTGCTGCGCAACCCACGCGGAAAGGATGCTCGCTAATGGCTGACTTTCTGGTCCGCGCCGTCGCGGCTGGTCTGCTACTGGCTCTGGTCGCGGGTCCACTCGGCTGTTTCATCGTCTGGCGCCGCATGGCGTATTTCGGCGATACGCTGGCACATTCGGCTT
>JAZKEH010000357.1:0-3008 GCA_040387155.1 Pseudomonadota bacterium
CGAAGTCTTGTAGATACCCATGCGATGCGTACCGAACGTGGACAGTACGCCGACCTTTTGTGCAGAGGGATTCTTGCGCCTCACTTGAGCTGCGCTTGAACGCACGATATGAAACACCGGCACTCTGGAGGCGGCTACCATTTCGTCGTACCAGCAATGCGCGCTATTGCAGGGAATGCAGATGGCTGCAGCGCCACTGTCATTGAGAAAGCGGATGCCAGCCAGAAGTTGTGGCAGCGGGGAAGGACCATCGCCAACGATGTGGGCGGTGCGATCCGGCGTCGTGCAATCGCTGTAGAGCATGACGGGAATGTGTTCCTGGTCAACGGAAGCAGGCGTGTTCTCCACCAGCTTTTTCAGGAAGTCGGCCGTCGCGAGGGGCCCCATGCCACCCAGTACTCCCAGAAATTTCTGCATGTCCATGTCTTCGTTGCCAATCCGTTCCATGAATGTAACAGAACCGTTACAACGGCGACAACGAAGCCACCACGTACAGCAGTGCAGACAGCCAAAAAAAATGCCCGCAAAAAGCGGGCATTTCATAAGGCCTTAACAAGCCAGGTCAATCGGTCATGGCCTGCAAACCGTCACGGCGTTGCCTTGAACTCTCTATGGCGTGGCCTTGAACTCCGGCGTGTTCTCCTTGCATACCTGCGTCTCAAACGGCACATCCGACAACAACACGGTGTCGGCACCGGCATAAGGCGCTGCCAGATACACCGGGTCTTCCGCCGAGAACTCACGACGCAGCGCCAGCGTGGCGGGGTCCAGCGTATAACGCTCAACGACGTGCAGCTTGTCACTGTTGCGCGTGGGTGGCGACAACACACCAGCTTCAAAGCCCACGGTATCGACGACCAGCGTGTCACCTTCCCAATGGCCTATCGAATGGCCGGTGTTGCTTGGCACAAGATCGGCAGGGTGCGTGCCGTCGATATGGACACGCCGGCTGTGGGTGTAAAGACCATACTCAATGTCGACCACTTTCTCACCTTCCGGTGTTGTGGTCTGCGTGATGCGGTTGATCGGCCAGTCAAAGGTCCAGTCAAAAATAACACTGGTCGGTTTGCACGCGAGGCGCGGGTTGTCTTCCACGGCCCACATGCGGAAGGCCTCAGCGGACTTCTTGCCTTCAGCGGTGTACTCCGCGCGCGCAGAAGGATTCAGTGTGCGTATCTGTTGCAACGTAATGGCGCCCGACTGGTATTCATCCACCAGACTGCGCGGCACCATGTCGCCATGGCCACCCGACGGCGGAATGGTCAGTACCGCTTGTTCAACCGCCCAATCGCCAGAGATATTGGGTTCGCCAGAGGAGAGACGGGCAGGGCGCGCAGAGTGGTCCATCTTCGTCGTCGACGTGAACTGCTGGTTACGTTCGACCGTAATGGAATTGTCGAGCGTGAAACTTTCGATATAGCACGCATGCGGATCATCGCGATGCGGATGTCCTTTCACTTGCACATGCGCTCCCACCTTGAACATGTCGACTGACCAACCCGCGCGTTTGATCAGCGTGGCAGCGCGCATTTCGCAGTTCACTTCAAACGGCTTGCCATCGGCGCCGATGGTTTCGATGTGCATGTACGAATGCGGATTGACGAGTTCCATCTGCGTCAGCGTGCCTTCGAGTTCAATATCCTTGTCGAGCTGGAACAGACCAAAGCCGTGATGCGCCAGCGCTGGTGAGGCCAACAGTGCTACTGCAATGCCCAGCATTGCCGGCTTGCAGCCGTGTTTATGCATTGAATTTTTTGCCATGAGAATCCCCCCTTGAAAGATCCCGTACTTTGAAAAAAGGTTCTGAAAAAAGCTCTGAAAGAAGAAGCTGAAAAATGCGGTAAATACAGTGAAAACCGCCCTATTGAAATCAAGTATAGATAAGCGCCAACTGCATAAGCCACGGGCGTAAGCCTGGCCTGCAGCAAGTTCATCGAATTTTCTTAATCAATCGGTTAACTACCGGTAAACAGTTGAGTTACCCTCAATCCGTCCCGTACCGTACAGACCTGCTACTACGCTCACAGAACGCCTATAAGAAGACCTATAAGGAGACCCCGCATGCCCTCACAAACTTTCCTGAAACCGCTGGTCAGCGCCAGTGCACTGTTGTTGCTCGCCGCTTGCGGCGGAGAACAACCCGCTGAAGAAACTGCAGCGCCCGCCTTTGTTGCACTGCCGCCGGCTGAAGCTTGCCAAAAGCTGGTCGGCACCAGTTTTACGGCGGAGTCCATCGGCGAGCCCACCACCGGTGCCAATGTCACCTCCGCTGAACTGGTTGCAGCCGATGCCACCGACAATCGCAACGGCGAATACTGCAAGGTGCTGGGCGCCATTCACCCGGTCGACAGCACGGCACCCGATATCAATTTTGAAGTGAACCTGCCGAGCAACTGGAACAACAAGACCGTCCAGTTCGGTGGCGGCGGTCTCAATGGCACACTCGTTACCGGTCTTGGTTATTACGCCAAACAGCCAGGCACAGAAGACACTGTGCTGAAGCGCGGCTATGTGACATTGGGCAGCGACTCTGGTCATCAAAGTACGGTGGGTTTCGATGGCACGTTCTATCTGAATGCCGAAGCGCTTGAAAACTACGGCCACATGCAGATCAAGAAAACCCACGACGTCGCGATGCAGCTGATTGAAGCACGCTACGGTTCCGCGCCGATGTACAACTACTTCATCGGCGGTTCACAGGGCGGCCATGAAGGTTTCGATGCTTTGCAGCGTTATCCCGATGATTACAGCGGCGTCATCGCCGGCTACCCCGCGCACAACGTGCTGATGCTGCATTTGTCAGCATGGAACTATGCGAAGACCCTGCAAGGCAACGACGGCAAGAACTGGATCAACCCGACTGAAGCCGAGAACCTCGTCAAAGTTGTCTACGAACGTTGCGACAGTCTCGACGGCGCTGCCGATGGCATCATCAGCAATCTCAGCGCGTGCGAGGCCACCAATGCGCCACTCAAACTATTGACTGACGAAAATCCGCTGCGCTGCAA
>JAZKEH010000358.1:0-2069 GCA_040387155.1 Pseudomonadota bacterium
CGTCCTGCTGATGGCGCCGGCGCTCATGGCGTGGACCTGGTGGCTGGCCGGCAGCGCCTTCAAGCCGAACCTGTCGCAGGCGCCCACGCAACCGTGGCGCTTGCTGTTGAGCGAAGTCGCTGTGCAGTACGGCGGCCTGTGGCTGCTCCTCATAGCGCTAAGCGGACTGAACACAGCGCATGAAAAGCTTACCGATACGGACCCATTCCTGCACCCTGCGGCCGGCAGCGACTATCAACTGCGGCAGCTGCCTGCGCCGGAAGTGATTCAGTACGCCATGCAGCACTCCACGCATCCGGACGCTGCCTTCCTCGGCCAGCAAGCAGCGCTCGGCGCAACCTTCGACCTGCCCGCTCCGTTCGATGCCAGCTATTCGCTGCGGTACCAGTCTTCCCATCCCGCCAACAAGTTACGCCTGATCGATCCCACCACTGAGACCCACTGGATCTTCAGCCACCAGCACATGCTGTACCAGGGTGTCGATGGCGACAGCAATGACGTCGTGGGCTGGTTGGGACCGGATGGCTTTCACAACGAAGCCACGCCGCCGCCAACGCGCTTCAGCAGCGTGCCGCTGTCTGGCGACGGTAACTTCATTACCGAAGCCAACAAGCTCTATCACATCGACTGGGAACTGCAGCGACTGGATCTGCTGTATCAGGCTGCAACGGAAAAATTCATTGATACGCCGATAGTCGGGGACAACGTGTCTACTCTCATGTCGGAGACCCGGCTGTTCATTTTCCGCACCAGCGACTTGCTGCAGCTCGACTTCAAACCGCAGCCACGCGCCATTGCCGCGATACCCTCGCCTGACAACCCCAAGTACCGGCGCATCGTCGTGCTGGAACTCATCAACGGTTATCTCGTAGCGGTGCAAACAGACAGTGCGCCAGCCTCGTTTGCCGCCGACTACGCCGCCTTTGACCACGCTCAGCTGCAGGTATTTCGCATCGCCAATGGCGTAGCCGAGGTGGAGGCAATCGCCAACCTGCCCCTGCCTCCCAATCTTGACGATGTCATCTACAGCAGTTTCGTCATGGCGCCCGGCATCCGTTTGCTGACTGATCTTTTCTGGGGCTGGTACCTCGAGAAGAACATCGAACGCACACTGCCCGTGCCTTATGTCAGTTTCCCACCCTACATCTGGCTACTCACGGTATTGGTCTCGGTTGCATCGGCAACGTGTACCGGTTGGTTACTGCGCCTTACCACACTGCCTGTGCGCACCAAGGCCTTCTGGATTATCGGCAATGCCTTTACCGGCCTGGTCGGCCTGATCAGTTTTTTGGTTGGTCACTTCGGCCCCCTGCCACGTCCAGTGCCAGCCCTCTCACAGGAGCAACGCCTCGCATGAATACATTCAAACTGCTTGCTGCCCTGGTGTTATCAGCAGCCGCCGCTATTGCCACTGCACAGACAACAGATACTGCATTGCAGGACTTCATCACGCGCCAGGAAAATGCAGCGCCGGCACCCTTGTTCGCCCGCACCGGTTTTCTGGAGCAGGCAACGATTCGCAGTGCCAGGCTGGCACCCGACGGCAAGCATGTTGCCTACCTCATCAACGCTGAAGCGAATGTTCAGCTGCATGTGCTGGACACGACGACATTGGCAACCAGCCTGCTGCTGAGTTCACCCACGCTGCAAGACAGTGAATGGATGGCTGACAGCACTACCTTGTCGCTGAATCTCGGCGCCACTATCGGCACGCTTTCACTGGAGAATCCTGGCTTGCCTGGTTACCTCGCAGCGCTGAAGCGCGCCGAGGGTGAGTACTACGTCGGCCTTGATCGTTCCCAGGCGGGCGGCATTCTGGTTGTGCGCGATGAAGGCGATGACATGCACGTGTTACAGCGCATCGACCTCGCCGGTAACTCGACTGAGATCTTCCGCACGCCCGATCGCATCAGAACAGCGTTTCTTTCTGATGACGGCCAACTCGCCTTCGCCCAACTGACGTCGGCAACCCAACACCGCATCGTGCAGATCGCCAACGCCGAGGAAGCAGTGTTGGTGACTTGCAGTGTCATCGAAGACTGCGACCCGGTGTCCTACGACGCCGCCAG
>JAZKEH010000359.1:0-1857 GCA_040387155.1 Pseudomonadota bacterium
AGGCAAGAATTTCGAATTTTCACCCGTACTCAAACCGCTTGAACCCTGGCGCGAATATGTGAACGTTATTTCCGGACTGACCCATGCGCTGGTCGGACCTGCCAATGGCGAGGACGCCGGCGGTGCCGAAAACCATACACGTGCGATTGCGACTTTTCTGACCGGCTCGCATCCGTTGAAAGGTGAACGCGCGTTCGTTGGCCAATCTGTCGATCAGGCGGCTGCACAAACAATCGGCCAGGACACGCCGCTGCCGTCCATCGAGTTGTCCGTTGAACCCGCCGGCCTCAACTGCGGCGTCGGGGTCAATTGCGCTTACAACAACACGATGTCGTGGAAGTCGGCCACCCTGCCGCTGCCGATGGAAAACAATCCGCAAACCGTATTCGAAAACCTGTTCGGCGATGGCAGCACGCCGGAGACTCGAAGCAAGCGGCGCGAACTGTCGGGTAGCCTGCTGGACTCGTTGATTGCAGAAGTTGGCAGCCTCAACAAAAATTTGTCCGCGTCTGACAGAGCCAATCTCGATGAGTACCTGCAGGAGGTCCGCGAGATTGAACGCCGCGCGCAGCTCATCGACGCAAAACTGTCGCAGGATGTCGAGTTGCCTGATGCACCAGTGGGCATCGCGGCAGATTTTGAATCGCGGCTCGCGCTGTTGTTCGACCTGCAGGTGCTTGCGTTCAAAACCGACATGACGCGTGTATCGACATTGATGCTCGCGCGCGAAATCAGCAACTCGATTTATCCGGCCAGCGGTGTGCTTGAAGGATTCCATATCTGCTCGCATCACTCGCACGTGGAAGAGAACAAACTGAAGTTTGCAAAACTCAATGAGTACCACATCACCCAGCTCGGCAAATTTGTCGACAAACTTGCCAAAACCCCGGATGGCGAAGGCACGCTGCTCGACAACATTGTTGTGTTGTATGGCAGCAGCCTCAGCGATGGCAACGAACATAATTTCGATCCGCTGCCTGTCGTGCTGATTGGTAAAGGAGCTGGACGTCTCGATGCAAACCGGCATCTGCAGTTTGCGCCGCAGACCCCGATGTCGAACCTGTTGCTCAGCGTGTTGCATGTGCTCGATGCGCCACGCGACAGTTTCGGCGACAGTACCGGTACGCTGGCCGTATGAAAATTCGTGGTGCTAAAACATTCTCACGTAGTTTGCGGCTCTGGAGTTGTGTCGGGCTGCTGGGGTTTTTTATACAGGTGGCCGCTGCACAGCCGGTGGATTACAAGCCCGGCGTGCACTACCAGGAACTGGCTACGCCGCTTCCCGACGTGGACGCAGATCGTATCGAAGTCGCGGAATTGTTCTGGTACGGTTGTCCCCACTGCTACGACCTGTTGCCAACTTTCCAGCTGTGGGAAGCTTCTTATCGCACGACCGACATGACCTTCACGCGTATGCCCGTGATCTGGAATCCTGCGATGGAAGCCCACGCACATCTGTATCTGGCCGCGGAAGAAGCGGGACTGCTCCCAGTCGTGAATAAATCGAGCTGGCAGGTGACGCCGACTATTCACAATGCAGCGTTTGAAGCGCTGCATGAGAAGAATAATCCATTACTCGCTTCCGCCGACATCGCAGCGCTGTTCGATGAGTGGGGTGTTGACGCCGCAGCGTACGAGCAGGCCTGGAGTTCGGAGAAGGTCGTTGCAAAACTAGATCAATTGAAAAAGCTTCCGGGCCTCGCCGAAGTGCCGCGGCTGCCGGCGTTGATTGTGAACGGTCGTTACGTCATTACCTTCAATGATGCCGTCACCACCAGCGAGGAACTATACAAAGTGCTCAGCTTTCTTGTAGTGAAAACGAGAGGCACGAAAAGAGTGGAAATCAGGTAACGCGCT
>JAZKEH010000360.1:0-6827 GCA_040387155.1 Pseudomonadota bacterium
TAGCCAGTACCAAAGCGACCTTTGTCGCACAGGAAATAGCCGTTCACTTCGTCATTGAAACGGTTCACGACACGACGCAGCGTGCCATAGCGTTCGCCCGGGTTGGTGTTGCAACCAACGCCGCAGGCAGCACAAACCGATGGCGAGCTCTGCAGATCCCATTTGCGGCTGTAGACCTTGCTGAAGACTTTGTCGGTGAACACCCCGGTTGGGCACACTTCAGCCAGGTTGCCGCTGAATTCGCTTTCGAACACGCCGTCCTGGAAACGACCGAAGTAGGTATGGTTGTGCGACGCCTGCACACTGAAGTCGGTACCGCCGGCGTAGTCCTTGTAGTAGCGCACGCAGCGATAGCAGGTAATGCAGCGGTTCATTTCATGGCCGATGAAGGGGCCGAGATACTGGTTGTTGTGGGTCGACTTCTTGCCGTCGTAGCGGCGATAGGTATGACCGGACATGACGGTCATGTCCTGCAGATGACACTCGCCGCCTTCTTCACAGACCGGGCAATCGTGCGGGTGGCTGGTCATGATGCTTTCAATGGCCTGGGCGCGGAACTGGTGGGCCTTGTCCATCGAATAGCGGGCGCCTTCACGCGGCGAGGTCATGCAGGCCATGACCTGACGGCCACGCTGATCGTCGTCGTTGGCGTATTCAATGACCGCACACTGACGGCATGAGCCAACCGACCCCATGCTTGGGTGCCAGCAGAAGTACGGCAAATCCTGTTTGTGCGACAGGAGTTCCTGTAACAGGTTGTTGTTGGGGTCTACTTCGAAGACCTTGCCATCAACTGTAATCTTAGCCATTTTCAGCCCGCCTAATTTCTGTATTTAACTTATAAATATCAGATATTTATAAAACTTATCTAAACAATGAAGTTAAAGTAACTTCTTACTATATTTGTTAATGCTTCTGGTACTTGCAGCCATGGTTCACGTGTTCAACGAACTCGTCCATGAAGTACTTGAGACCACTTTGCAGCGGTTCAGCGGCACCCGGCGCCAGCGCGCAGAACGTGTTGCCCGGCGCCATGTAGCCGCACATCTCTTTCAGAATTTCGATGTCCTTCATGGAGCCTTCGCCCTTCTCGAGCTTCAGCAACATGTGCTCGCTCCACGGCAAGCCATCACGGCATGGGGTGCACCAGCCGCAGCTTTCATGGGCGAAGAACTTGATCAGGTTATGCACACAACCGACCGGACAGGTCTTGTCGTCGAGCACCATGATCAATGAAGTACCGAGACGGCTGCCGGCCTTGGCGACGTCACCCGGGATCATCGGCAGGTCCAGATGCTCTGGCATCAGGAAGTCAGTGGAACCACCGCCTGGCAGGAAGGCTTTCAGCTTGTAGCCGTCTTGCATGCCACCGGCGTAATCTTCAAACAAGGTACGGAACGTGGTGCCTACCGGCATTTCCCAGCAGCCTGGCTTCTTGACGCGACCGCTGACACCGCTGATGCGGGTACCGAACTGGCCATTGATACCAAGACCTTTGAACCAATCCACACCGTTGGTGACGATGCCGGGGATGTTGCAGATCGTTTCGACGTTGTTGACGAGCGTTGGACGGCCCCACAACCCACTGACCTGCGGGAACGGTGGCTTGAAGCGCGGGTTGGCGCGCTTGCCTTCAAGCGCATTGATCAGCGCGGTTTCTTCACCGCAGATATAACGACCGGCAGAGGTATGCAGCGCCATGTCGAGACTGAAGGACGAACCCTGGATGTTCTTGCCAAGCACGCCGGCGTCATAGGCTTCCTTGATGGCTTTCAACAGCGCCTGCTCTGCTTCTTTGTATTCACCGCGCAGGAAGATGTACGCCATCGTGGCCTGCAGCGCGATCGACGCCGTGATCATGCCTTCGATCAACAGATGCGGATCGTTTTCCATCAGCAAGCGGTCTTTGAAGGTGCCCGGTTCCATTTCGTCAGCGTTGACGACCAGATAGCGCGGACCACCATCGGGTTCGGGAATGAAGCTCCACTTGAGACCGGTGTTGAAACCGGCGCCGCCGCGGCCACCGAGGCCGGAATCCTGCACCAGCTTCATCAGGTCGCGGGGTTTGAACGTCAGCGCTTTCGCCACGCTCTGGTAACCACCAGCGGCCTGGTACTGCGCGAAATTGAAAGCCGCGCGGCCTGGTTCAATGTTCTTGGTAAGAGGTTTGTTGGTAAGAGCCATCGTCAAAGTCTCGTACTAGCCGCGTGTCTTGCATTCAGCAAGCACGGCATCAATGCTGGCCGGGGTCAGATTGCGATAGGTCTTGTCGCCTACCATCATCGTCGGTGCCTTGTCGCAGTCGCCGAGGCACGGCACTGGAATCAGCGTGAACAGGTTGTCGGCAGTAGTCTGGCCGTAATCGATGCCCAGTTTGCTGCTGATATGCGCCTTCAGGTTGTCACAGCCGAGCATCCAGCAGGCAACGCTGTCGCACAGCAGGATGACATTCTTGCCAACCGGGCGCCGGAAAATCATGTTGAAGAATGTGGCCACACCTTCGAGCTCATCGGGTGGCAGCTTCAGGTATTCGGCAACGGCCAACAGACTCTCATCAGAGACCCAGCCCTGGTATTTCTGCACGATCTTCAGTGCTTCCAGACCGACGGCCTGCGCATAGGGGTAATGCGTCTTTTCATGCTCGATGTCATGAATTTCGTCCGCCGTCAGTTGGCGCGCTTTCGGGGCTGTGCTGGCAATCAGGTTGCTCATCGTGGTTCTCGTGTTCTTTCTCTTTGTCGTCGATCCGCGTGCCTTACCGGTCCACGTCCGCCATCACGAAGTCAGTAGTGGCGACGACTGCAGTAAAGTCGGCCAGCATCAGACCACGGCTCAGGAACGGAATTGCCTGGATGTGGATGAAGGATGGGGTACGAATACGGGTGCGATAGGAGCCAATGCCGCCATCGTTCACCATGTAGTACATGTTGAGACCCTTGGTGGCTTCGATCGTCATCGTTACTTCGGTTGGATCCATCACAGGGCCCCAGCTGACGCTGAGGAAGTGGTTGATCAGGGTTTCGATGTCGAGCTTGCTCTTCTCTTTGATCGGCGGTGTTGTCAGCGGATGTTCGGCCTTGTACGGACCTTCCGGCATGTTTTCCAGACACTGCTTGATGATGCGGCAGCTCTGGCCCATTTCTTCAACACGGACCGCAGCGCGGTCGTAGCAGTCGCCGTTAACGCCGATCGGCACTTCAAACTCGAAGTTCTCGTAGCCGCTGTACGGACGTTGTTTGCGGTAGTCCCACTCAAGACCAGTAGCGCGCAGTGCAGGACCGGTCATGGCCCAATCGAATGCACCGGCAGTGTCGATAACACCAACGCCGCGCGTACGCTGACGGATCATGCTGTTCGCCATTACCATTTTGTCGTATTCCGCCAGACGGGCCGGGAAGTAGTCGACGAATTCACGGATCAGTTTGTCCCAGCCTTTCGGCAGGTCCTGGGCAACACCGCCGATACGGAACCAGCCTGGATGCATGCGAGCACCAGTGATGGACTCGATGATGTTGAAGGCCTTCTCACGATCGACGAAGCAATAGAACAGTGGTGACAACTGACCAAGGTCAACTGCCCAGGTGCCGTAAAACAACAGGTGGGAACAGATACGGAAGAACTCGGCCAGCATGACGCGAATCACTTCAACGCGCTTCGGCACCACGATGCCTGCCATCTTCTCGACTGCCATGACGTACGGCAGGTTGTTCATCACGCCACCGAGATAGTCGATACGGTCGGTGTACGGAATAAAGGTGTGCCAGGTCTGGCGTTCGGCCATCTTCTCGGCGCCGCGATGGTGATAACCAACATCGGGAACTACATCGAGAACGTTCTCGCCATCGAGCTGCAACGCGAAACGGATTACCCCGTGCGCAGCCGGATGGTTAGGACCGAAATTGAGGAACATGAATTCGGTGTTGTCGGATTTGCGGGTCAGGCCCCACTCTTCCGGTTTGAAGCGCAGTGCTTCCTGCTCGCGGTCCTGGATCTCGTCACTCATTGTGTACGGATCCATCTCGGTGGCACGCGCCGGGTGATCCTTGCGCAGCGCATGACCTTTCCAGGTCGGCGGACACAGGATACGGCTCAGGTTCGGATGGCCGGTAAACACGATACCGAACAAATCCCAGATTTCGCGTTCCTGCCAGTTGGCGCTCGACCACAAGGGGATCGCCGTCGGCATGTTCAGGTCATTCATCTGCAACGCAACCTTGATACGAATGTCGCAGTTGCCGGAGAAAGAAGTCGGATGATAGACGACAGTGAAATCACTGGCGGGCTGACCCTGACGGTTGATACGGGTGCGTTCGTCAATGGCGGTCACGTCGAGCAGCATTTCATAACGTGGGCGATGTTCGTCGCGCAGGTAGCGCAAAACAGCCATCACTTTGTCACGGCCGACCCACAAGGTTGGCATACCTTCAGCAGTGTGCTGACGGACAAAGGATGATTCACCAAATTTTTCGTACAGCGCCGTGATTACGGCAGGTACTGGAGCGGCGGCGTTATTAGCAGAGGCGTTCATGCTTATACCTCGTCCGGGCTGCGTAGTTCGGTCGCAGCAATGCGCTCGTCATGCTTGGCAACACGCTGAATGACATTCTTCTCGCGCATATGAATGCCCTGGTCGTTGATGACCCAGCTGACAGGACGACGCTGCTTGCCGATCGAGTCCTGCAGCAGATTCAAACCTTGCAGCAAGGCCTCCGGACGCGGTGGGCAACCAGAAACGTAAACATCCACCGGCAGGAATTTATCGACGCCCTGCACTACGGAGTAAATGTCGTACATGCCGCCAGAGTTCGCACATGAGCCCATGCAGATAACGTACTTGGGTTCCATCATCTGTTCATACAGACGCTGTACTACTGGCGCCATTTTGCGGAACACGGTGCCGGCGATAATGATCATGTCGGCCTGACGTGGTGTGGCGCGAAATACTTCAGCACCAAAACGCGCGATGTCGTGACGGCTGGAAATTGCAGTAGCAGCTTCCACGTAGCAGCAGGACAACCCGAAGTTGAAAGGCCACAGGGAGTTCTTGCGACTCCAGGCGATCATGTCTTCCAGTGTCGTCATGACCACATTCTTGCGAATGTAGTCATCGAACTGTTCCATGCCCGGACTGGCGGAATAGGTGTTTTCTGGCTTGACCAGTTCCCAGCTCATTAGTGTGCTCCCCCGTGGCCGTGCGCATCGTGCGCATCATGGCCGTGGTCGTCGTGAGAATTTTTCTTTGCAGCAGCGGCAGCCATGGCGGCGGCTCTTTCGCCAACGTTGACGACGCCACCCTCGCCTTTCAGATTGGCCAGGTCACGTTGTTGACGCAGCGTGCGCCATTCGAGTGCGCCTGCTTTCCACAGGTACAGCAGGCCGGCGAGCAATATGGAAATAAAAATGAAGACTTCGATATAGCCTAACCAACCGGCTTCGCGGATTGAAATGGCCCAGGCAAACAGGAAGGCGGCTTCAAGATCGAAAATGATGAACAGGATGGCGGTGAGGTAGAACGGTACCGCGATCTTCAATTGTGCAGAACCGGTGGAGAAGACGCCCGACTCATACACATCGTGGGTGGCGTGGTCCTGGCGCTTCTGGCCAAGGAAGGTCGACGCGTACAGCAGTCCGACAATAAGGACGACAACGATAAACGTGTAAATCAGCAAAGGCCAAAGGTCGATGTTCACGCCTGGATCCTGTATCAGAACTGAGTTGTTTGTATGTTGTGAAGGCAGGACAGCGAGAGGCCGTTAATCAGGCCACTATCGTTCCGAATCCGGTTCGGAATCAGGCCCGGAATTGAAGGTCGGACCGTGTCAAAAAAACCGATTTGTTGCCTGCTTCAAACGGAAGGGCAATCTACACTTCCAACCCTTGTTCTTCAAGTAATTTTCCCGCTCAAAACACGCGATTCAAACCATCAAGAGCAGCGATCTTGTAGGCCTCTGCCATCGTCGGGTAGTTGAAGGTCGTATTGAGGAAATAACGCAGCGAATTTGCACCGTTTTGCTGCTTCATGATGGCCTGGCCGATATGCACGATTTCGGAAGCCTGGTCACCGAAGCAGTGGATGCCGAGGATCTCCAACGTGTCGAAATGGAAGATGATCTTCAGCATGCCCACTTCGTCGCCCGTGATCTGCGCACGCGCGATATTCCGAAAAAACGCTTTGCCCACTTCGTAGGGGATTTTCTTCTCGGTCAGCTCCTTTTCATTGAGACCAATCGTGCTGATCTCTGGAATCGTATAAATGCCACTGGGAATTTCTTCGAGCGCCGTAAAGGTCTCCGGTGCAAAAATGGCATTGGTGGCCGCCCTGCCCTGATCATAGGCAGCACTTGCCAGCGCTGGCCAGCCGATGACATCGCCAGCAGCGTAGATGTTGGCAATCCCGGTCTGGTAACGGTCATTGACCGTCAATTGGCCCCGGCTATTGGCTTGCAGCTTGACCGCCGCCAGGTTGAGCTTGTCGGTATTACCGGTGCGGCCGTTGGCCCAGAGCACGATGTCACTCTTTATTTTCTTGCCGGATTCCAGATAAGTGACGATGTGATCGTCGGCGTATTCCATATGGGCAAATTGTTCGTTGTGACGGCAACGCACATTCATGTTGCGCAAGTGGTAGCTGAGTGCCTCGGATATTTCGATGTCGAGAAATGACAGCAATGATGTCGACGGGTTGATCAGCTCCACCTTGCAGCCAAGGCCACCAAAAATGGAAGCGTACTCACACCCAATTACGCCGGCACCAATGATGGTGACTTTGCGCGGCTGTGTTTTCAGATTGAGGATCGTATCGCTGTCAAAAACGCAACGATGATAGA
>JAZKEH010000361.1:0-1750 GCA_040387155.1 Pseudomonadota bacterium
TTGACCTTTTTGACGGAGGCGACGATTTCTTCCAGCGTCTGGCCGGAGTTGTTGACCAGCGTCGTGCCTTCTTTCACTTTCTCATAACTGTCTTTGATAAGGCCCTTGATCTCTTTTGCTGCTGTTGCGCTGCGTCCGGCCAGGTTACGTACTTCATCAGCCACCACGGCAAAGCCGCGACCCTGATCGCCGGCACGCGCTGCTTCAACTGCTGCGTTGAGTGCCAGCAAATTGGTCTGGAACGCGATTTCATCAATGACGCCGATGATGTCGTTGATCTTGCTGCTCGCCACGTTGATGGCTTGCATCGCGACAACCGCTTTGCGGACGATGTCGCCGCCCTTCTCTGCCGCTGCTTTGGCGCCTTGCGCCAGCACGGTGGCCTGATCGGCGTTGGCAGCGTTCTGCTGCACCGTCGTCATCATTTCTTCCATTGCTGCCGAGGTTTCTTCAAGTGTTGCTGCCTGCTCTTCAGTGCGCTGGCTCAGATGACTGTTGCCGCTGGAAATTTCGTGGGCGCCCTGCTTTACCGCTTCGGCCGAGTCCTTGATCTCACCCACCATCGCATACAGCCGGTCAATGTAGCCGTTGACGGCACCAGCCAGTTGCACAAACTCGCCAGCGTACTGGCCATTCATCTTGTCGTGCAGTTTGCCGGCGGAAAGACTGCCCATGACGCGGGTCGTGTCTTGCATCACCAGTGTGATCATGTCTTGCAGCTTTTTCTGGCTGCTGATGTCGGAGGCAAACTGCACCACCTTGTAGAGGCGGCCGTTGGCATCAAAGATGGGATTCCACGAACCGTGAATCCACAACGTTGCATGCTCCTTGCTGATAAGACGGTATTCGCCGCTCTCATATTCACCGCGATTGAGTTTGGCCCAGAATTCACGGTAGCGCTCGCTGTCACGCACGGACTCCGGCACCAGCATGCGGTGATGCTGTCCCTGGATTGCGGGCAATGAATACCCACTGAGCGCGAGGAAGTTGTCGTTGGCGTGCAATATGCTGCCGTCCAGATTGCATTCGATGACCGACATTGTCTTGTTGAGTGCCTTCAGCTGACCGGCGGTGTCGTTGTTGCGCTGGCGATGAATGGTGATGTCGGTCGCGGTGCCGATGACTGATTCGACATTGCCGCTGCTGCCAATCACCGGATTGAAGCTACCGCGCATCCAGATTTCGCCACCGCTCTTGCTGACATAGCGGAACACATCGGCAACGAATTCGCCGCGTTTCAGTTTGAGCCAGAATTTTTCGTACAGCGGACTGTTTGCGAGGGTGGCATCACCAAGCATGATGAAGTTCTTGCCGCGAATTTCCTCCAGCGAGTACTCCAGCACTTTCAGGAAATTGTTGTTGGCGGCAAGGATGGTGCCGTCCAGCGCCAGCTCCAGCACGGTTTGCGACTTGCTGATCGCTTCCAGCCTGGCATCGCTATCCAACACGCGAGCCTGCATGGCAGTGAGCTGTTGTTGTACCGCCGCCAGCTCTTCGGCATGGCGCAACTGCAATTGCAGCTGCACGCTGTTATCGACCGGCACGGGGGTGAGAGTGGGAGAATTCGTCGCAGCACTTAGACGGCTGTTGAAAAAACCCATGGTGTGGCTCCTGCATCCATTATCCATTCCAGTTACGGCTGGTTTGGGCTAAGGCTTTAGGGATTTCTGCAAGTGCCGTCGTTCTCGTTGGTCGCAGGCGGTGGGAGATGTTTCCCGGACCGCTGCAAGCCCATCCATGGGGCGCTACC
>JAZKEH010000362.1:0-6783 GCA_040387155.1 Pseudomonadota bacterium
TGACGGTGGCACTGCGGCCAACAGTGGCTTTTCAACGCGCGGCGCTGCGGCTACGTTCACCACCACCTCCACCGGTCCGATCAACATATCGATTGATTCCACGACGCAAACCTATTCCGGTGGTGCGGGCGTGGACACGATCCGCATCTCGTCGCGGGTTGATGCGACCCAGACGATCACGGGTGGCGCTGGCACTGCCGATGAATTGATTCTCGAAGGCGGTGCCTATGCACTGACGGCGGCCACTGGCGCGAAAGTGACGGGCTTTGAAACCCTCGGTGTCGCTGCCAACGTCACCGGCACCATCGACATGTCGAACCTGGCGAGTGGCTTTACCAAGCTCCACATTATTGGCAACAGTTCGGTGGCCTTTACCAAGGTACCGAACAACATAAACTTGCAGATCGACAAGGCCACCACGCAGGTAACCCTCGTAATGAACGACGCCACCGGGCCTGCTGATACCGTCAATGTGTCGCTTGGCACCGCCATATCGGACAGTGTTACGTTTGGCACGTTGATCTTTAAGGACTCCGCCTCAGTCGGCGTTGGCACCCTTAACCTGGTCAGCAACGGCGTCGACATCACGCCCGGTGATGCAGTGGCCAACTTCAACACTGTCGTCATCACTGACAATGGGCTGTCCAACTTCAATGTCAGTGGCACCCAGGGACTGAGAGTCACGACGATGAATCAGGCCACCTCGCAAGCTACGTCGATCACGCTGAACAACACCAACACGAGTTCGTATGGCTTGCAGATCGGCGTGCTGACCGACAGCAAGCTGACCTCGCTGAATTTCGCCGGCACCGGTTTGACGAAGATCACGACGTTGACCGCATCGACCACCAATACCTTGGCTATCACCAATACCGGTGACCAGCTGGCAACGTTGAACGCAATGACGTCCACCGCCAGCCTCAAGAACCTTACACTGAGCGGCAACGTGCAGATCGGCGATGGTCTGGTGGGAGGCACCGGCATGACCCTGACCAACACGACGGGGCTTACGATTGATGCCACGGAGGGTGCCACCCGCGCCAAGCTGACCATGGCAGGCGCTGGGTCTGGCAACGTCGACAACATCATGCTTGGCAACGGCAACAATGTCGTCACCAACGTGTCCACCGCCGGTACCGTGAACCTGACGGTGGGAACCGGATCCAACTACATCACGCTGGGTGGTGCGACGACGAACAGTACCGGTCGTTACAACATTACGCTTGATGCGGGGTCCTCGCCGGACTACATCACGGTGGGTACTGGCGGCAGCACCTATGCGACAACGCCGAACTATGTAATCACTGGCGCGCAGACAGGGGATCGCATCATCTTTTCGGCAGACGGTGCCTCATCGGGCAATTCGTTGTCGGCAACCACGCCGGGCGCCTCATTGGCGCAAACGATCACGGCAGTACAGGCCGCCGCCGCCTTTTCCCACGGTGTGGCCTATGCAGTCTATGGCGGCAACACCTATCTGGCCCAGTCGTATTCCGGCACGCTGGCAGCGACTGATACCACGATCATTGAGATAGTGGGCACGCACTCGTTCACGGCGTCGACGGGGTATGTGACGGTGGCGTCATGAGTCGGATAGACAGTTGCTGGGTTGAGTGCTGCCGCGCATTTGCGGCAGCAGCGATAACTGGCAAGTATCAGAGGTATTCGAGAATGAAGGGCTGTGTCTGCGACATCTTGCGTCCAGGTGACAGGGAGTAGTGGGCATCATTCAAATCAATCAGGGAAAGATAATGAACTCTGGCTGTCAATCAAGCTCTGCCTTTGGCAGGCGTTTTCCGCATCAGAGAGCCCTGTTTGCAAAAAGTGCCCTGAACCCGACACTCCCGGATGGGTAAATCACCGGAACCCGTTAGCGGAAAAACAGGGGGATGCGTAATATCCGCGCTCTGCATTGCCCCCATGACGTTGAACAATTGAGGAGCCTCCAATGGCATCAGAATCCCTTCCCGGCGTAAGCCAGTCCGGCACGGACTTGAGCACAACAAGCAAGGAGCTGCTTGATCAGTTCCTTACCGATACCGTTTTGAGCAGCGTTAAAACCTCCAAGATCGGGGATAGCACGCTGATTATCGGCAGCGGCGGCAATGGTGAAGTGCAGGGCGGCATCCTGGTCGATAGCGACAGCGAAATCGTCGGCAGTTTCACTGGCGGTGACCTGAATCTTCAAGTCGATTTGCCCGTGGGCACCGGCCTTCTGTTTGAAGGCAAGGATGATCAGAACTCCGATGAGTCCGAAGGCTATTTGAACACCGCCATTGGCGGTTACTTCAAGGAAGTAGATGTAATTAACCCCTTCCAAGTCCAGCATCAGCAATCCCTGACGAACGCGGTGGACGACCTGCTCGGCAGTTTGGGTGGCGGCAAGGATATCTCGGTTCGTTTGATTGATTTTCTTGGCAAAACGCGTATCGGCTCCCTTGAAGAACAGAGCTTCGCCCTGCTCGACAGCGACGGCAGCTACCAGGGTGTTGATTCCCTGGTCGGCGCCAACGAAATCCAGCTTGATGCCGGCACCAGTGCGGGCCGCCAGGTGTTCGCACTTAACCTGCAGGGCGCCAATGGTGCTCACGTATTGCTCGCCAATGTGGAAGCCGCGGTACTGGCTGCACCGGGTCGAGTCACGGCGCAGGGTAATACTTCCATTCGTATTGCCAGCGACAACAATGCCCAGAACGTTACCGGCGGCGGCGGTGCAGATACCTTGATCGGTACCGGCAGCGACACCTTGACCGGCGGCGCAGGCAACGACGTGTTCGGCTTCAACGCAGCCGGCAAGTACACGATCACCGACTTCAACAAGGCTGGCGACTCGCTGGCATTTGACTTCGCCGGTGTGACGACGCTGGATCAACTGAAAGCGAAAGTAACCAGTGTGACCAGAACCAGCACTGACATCACCTACAACCTGGGTGCTGATACGTCGGTAACGCTGATTGGTGTGAGCCCTGGTGACCTGACCGCAGGCATGATCAAGTTCACGTTCTCCTGATCGTAGTAAGTTGCTAAAAACAAAGCCCGCTGATGCGGGCTTTGTTTTTTGTGTCATTGCAATCTCACGCTTTCAATGTGGTTGCAGGCAGCGCTGACGATTATGTTTTTTTGTCCGCGTCGTCCTTGTCGTCAACAGCCTTGTGCTGCTCGCGACTCTTCTGCTGTTCGCGGCTTTTCTGTTGATAGTGCGGGCTGTATTCCAGCCCGTAGGGCGTTTTGATTTTGTTGGCAGCCTTCTCGTCAAAGAACTGCTTGCTGTTCTTGTGTCGCTCGGCGATCTCCTGTTCGGTGCCGTCGCGGAATTTGATTTCTTCGCGTTGCACAAAAAACACCTGGCCGACCGGCAGGCTGTGCGACATGGAAATGGTCTCGCCCGGATCGAGGATGTAGCGGAACTCGGAGTCGTGCACGTACCAATCGGTTTCAACGCGAATCACCAGCGCTGGCGCAATCGGTCGCTCGGTCTGGTTCATCACGGATGAGTAAACCGTGTCCCAACCTGGCGGTGTCTGGAAGTTCCAGGCACCACGCAACGTCACCGCGCCAGTCGGTGTACCGAAATCATCCGGCGCGACAAACATGCGGGCGATCGACTTGGCGGTTTCCTTGAAGCCGGGCGTCTCCGGCACCATCAGCGTGACGTGTTCCTTGCGCATGCCGATGCCGCCGACTGCCAACTGATAAGTCACGGTAAACACCTGTTCCCATTTCTTGCCGGTCGGATTCACCGAGTAGCCGAACTGGTAGATGCCTTCGCCTTCAAAGCCAACGGACACCTGCTCATTCGGCGCGAGCGACGGATAGACGAGCGCGCCAAGTGAGCTGCCGGCTTCAAGCACCGGACACAGGCGCGCGTGCTGGGGCAGCAACGGACGCTGGGCTTCTTTCTTGGGGCGCAAGCCAATGCCGGGGCGACGGGGATTGGGAAAAAGAGTGACTTCCATAGTGCTGCTTTGAAGAGTTGACGGTTAATGGATCAAAGTATGAAGCAGGGAAATTTCAATTGCACCCTGCGTCAGGGGCGTGCCTCACGGAGCCTTGTCCTGGTCGGGTCCGCTGAGTTTGCGGTCACCCGGATTCTCGCGGGTGAACTCACCCTCGAAGACATCGTGGTTGGTTGAATGGTTGCCTGAATTGTTGGTTTGGGTTCCAGGCCTCGTCGACTGGCCAGTGCCCATGTGCATGAAGCGAAAGCCGGCACCGCTACTGCCAAAACTTTGCAGCGTGCCGGCTTTCAGCAAGCGGTTGGCCAGCGCACGCCGTGTCCACGGTAGCAACAGCGCGATGGCGAAGACATCGGTGATGAAACCGGGCGTCAGCAGCAAGGCGCCACCGACCGACAGAAAAAACCCTTCAATGATTTCGCGACCCGGCACTTCGCCATGTTGCCAGCGGTCCTGCGCGCGGCGCAGTGTGCTGAAACTCTGGCGCTTCAGGATGCGGCTGCCGACAAAGGCGGCGAATACCACTATTGCAATGGTCTGCAGCGCGCCAATGGTTTGGCCTACCTTGAACAACAGCAGCAGTTCTGCGATAGGCAGAACAATGAACAGCAGGAACAACAGACGCATGGCCACCCAACTTGAATGCACTTGTAAGTACGTTATATGCCCGCCAGAGGCGGGCATTTCAAGAGGCTATTAAAGGTGTTTCCGAGGTTGCAGGCCAGCCGTAACTCAGCGCAGGCGTTCCACCTGGATGTAGCCAGGCTTGCCGTCTTTGGCGAGACGGAAGGCATCGCCCCAGCCGCTGCCGGTGATGCGCACTCTGTCATTGGCGCGCAACAGGAAGCTCTTGCTGATGTTCTGCTTCCAGACCTGACCGTTTGCCAACGTTATCTGCAGTTTGCGCGGCTCTATTTCCTTGATGCTGGCAACGGTGTCGACCAGTGCTGCGTTGGCCCCATCGTTTTCAAGACGCGCTTTTTGCTGGCCAAAACTGTCGATCTTGTCAGCGGCTGCGGGCACAGGGGCCGGCGTTGGTGTGGCAGCAACAGTGGCGGGCTTCGCATTGCTTGCTGTTGTCTGTGCTGGTGTTGCTGGTGTTGCTGGTGGAGCAGGCGCGGCAAGCGGTGCTGGTGTTTGGCTGACAGCAGCTGGCGATTGGCCCGGACGCGCCAGCGTGTCGTAACACGCCAGGCGTGCGCTGTTGTCGGTGATCGCCAGACAGGCGGCGAGCTGGTTCTTGTCGGCCTGCGCCAACGCAGCGGGCGCCAACATCACAGCACAATAAAAACAACCTGCGGTCAAAAACGTTGAATTCTGCAGTTTCATGATGAATACCTGTGTTGTAAAAAAGGCGGACCCTGCGGTCCGCCTTTTCTCTTACTGAACAAACGTATAGAGATCTCTCATTGCACTCACATCAGAAGCTCAGATCGACGCCAAGGTAGTAACGACGACCGATCGGATCGTAGTAGCCCGGCGATGTGGCACCGCGGGCATTGGTCACGCCCGGGTTGTAGCCCACGATTTCGGGATCCTGATCGAACAGGTTGTCGATACCGGCACGCAGCGCGATCTTGTCCGACACGGTGTAACCACCGAAGGCAGCAAAGTTGTGATAGCTGTCAGCACCTTGCACCGGTGTGGCCTTGTTGGTGGCATACGCCAGGTTTTCAATCTCCGGCAGGAAGTTGTGGCGCAAGCCCACACTCCAGCCATCGCGTGAATAGGTCAACGTGTTCAGTACGCGGTAGTCGTACTGGCCGCCCTGCGACAACGTACCGGTGTGGTCAATCCACGGATCTTTCGCGGTTTGCTGGTTACGGTAGTAGTCGAGGATGTTGACGACGCTGCTCAGGTTGAGAGCACCACCGAACGCATCAAAGCCCCAGTTGAACTGCACATCGATACCCGAAGTTTCGATGCCACCGAGGTTGAGATACGGCGTGACTACGGTGGCGCGATAGCCATCCTGGTCACGCGCGATCAGCTCGCAGGACTCAACGTACGAATACGTCGGGTTGCTGCCATCCTGGTTGAAACACTTGGCATATACCGACCAGCTGTCACCGGGCGCAATCGCGTCGGCAATTTCGATCTGGTACCAGTCAACCGCCAGCGTGGCGCTTTCGAGAATGCCTTCGAACGGCGAGTTCATGACAAAGCCCAGCGTGAAGGTGTCGGCTTCTTCGTTGCGAAGATTGGGATTGCCACTGGTGATCGCCAGTTCAAGCGGGAAGTTGAAAGCGAACGGACCCACGATTGCATTCGGATTCTGCTTGTATGGCGTGTTCGGGAAGCCGCTCTTTTCATTGATGACATTACACAGCGCAACCACTTTGGCCTGATTCGGATTGCCCGGCAGGTTGCCCCAGGTGTTCAGCGTGTTGGTCAGGCATGGATCGCCGCCAGCGAAAGGAACGACCGAGGTCGATGAACCCAGGAACAGTTCGGCGGTGTTGGGTGCACGGTTGGCCAACTGGTAGCCGCCGCGGATACGCAAGTCATCGTTGACGCTCCAGTCAACCAAACTCTTGTAGGTCCAGATGCCGCCCGAGGTGTTGTAGTCCGAATAGCGGGCGCCCAGTTCCAGATTGAATTCCTTGATGAACGGCAAATCGCTCAGGACGGGAACCAGTGCTTCGGCATAGAGCTCTTTCACTTCGGTTTCACCGACGGTCGGTGAAGTAGGGAACAGGCCGATCGGGTATTCGATGCTGTGCGTGTCGAGCAACGAATCGGGGCGGAAGGCGAAGGTGTTGCGACGTGTCGACGCACCCAGGGCCGCTTGCAGCGGACCGGAGGGTAATTCGAACACCTCTCCCTG
>JAZKEH010000363.1:0-1265 GCA_040387155.1 Pseudomonadota bacterium
TTCCAGCACCACACGCGCTGTTGGTGTCACCAGATGGCGCGCAGCCAGATGCACGCAAGTATCGTCGAACAATGACGGCGGCATCGCCAGAAAGAAGATGCGCTCGTGATCAAGTTTGCTGTTCAGCTCTTCGGCCAGTACCCGCCAGTGGTCGTCATCAACCGTGACATCCAGTTGCACCGGCTGCAGCCGCGATGAAAATTTTTGCCAATGAGAGGTCGGGCTTTCATTGCTGTTGAGTTGTTTGGTCAGCCATTCCTGCACGGCTGCCACATTCTTGCCTTCGGTGCCGGCCGAGGCCGAAGCCAGCAGGATGCGCGAGTCTTTTGGCAGTTTGTCGGCCATCTCGAGCCGGTACAGTGCCGGCAACAACTTGCGCAGGGCAAGGTCACCGAAACCGCCGAAAATGACAATGTCGAATGCTTTCTGGATCACTGCATGGCTCCTGTAGAGGCCCCTGTCGAAGGACTGCTTACGTAGAGCTGTTGCAAATAGCGTGCAACAGTGTCGTCCCACGTAAAACGGGTAGCCGCCGCTGCCCGGCACAGCTTGCGCCACTCGGGCAATCGGCTGTCATGTACCTGCAATGCCTCACCAAAGACCTGCACAAGGTTGACCGCCTGCTCCTGCTCGTCAGCACCACTGAAGCTGAACCCATTGGCGCCATGCTGCACCGTATCGGCCAATCCGCCCACCGCGTGCACCAATACCGGCTTGCCGGCCCGCATTGCCAGCAACTGACTGATCCCACAGGGTTCATAACTGCTCGGCATCAAAAACAGGTCGCAGTACTGGTACAGCATGTTGCCGAGCTGTTCGGCATAGCCGCACAGGAACAGGAAATTGGGGTGCCGGCGCATTGCCTCCACCATGAAGGTCTCACAGGCGGGATCGCCACTGCCGAGCATCATGAAACAGCCGCTGCCAAGCCGTTCGAGCAGTTCATCCAGCACGAAACGGCCGGAGTCGAGGCGTACCTGCAGCAAGCTGACCTTCTGTGGCGTCAGCCGGCCTACCGAAGCAACAACGATATGTTCACGCTGGCGTTCGAGCTTCCACTCCTGCAAGCGTTGTTCGGCATGAAACCAGGCCGCCGGAATCTGTTGCTTGGTGCCTATCCACTTGAGGAGGCAGGCGCGCGCGTGCTCCAGCAAACCACCCCGGCTTGGACGTTTGCCCGCCTTCGATTCTTCCTCGTACTCGCAACCATTGAGAATGCCATGCAGGCGACCACCACTGCTGAGACGCGTCAGATCGCTTTCCAG
>JAZKEH010000363.1:1275-2753 GCA_040387155.1 Pseudomonadota bacterium
TGATGGACGCGGATGGCGGAGGCGCGGCTCAGCATCTCCGCCGCATAACGCGGCGACACCACATGCACCTGATCGGCGAGATTGATACCCGTGCGCATCAGGTTGATGCAATCACCGTAGCGTGGATCAGCGACGATGCTGCGTTCGAATTGCAGTGTGGGAAACCATTGCGCCGGTGATGACCAGTTACCCGCAAACGGACGCACACCTTGCAGCGAAAGATTGTGGATCGTGTAGACGGTATGAATGGACTGCAGACTTCGATAGGCAGGATCGTACTGCCGCAGCAGCAATACCAATGCCGCGTGCCAATCGTGCAAGTGCATGACGTCGACATTGGGAATGGCACCGGTACATACCGCGTGGCACGCCGCCAGCGAGAACAGCGCAAACTTGCTGGCGTCAGTGGCGAATGGCTCGAAGGCATCATGGCAGTAGATAGCGCCTACGCCGCAGGCTGCAAACAGCGGATGTTCCAGCACCAGATGCGTCACGTTCTTTGGATCGTCCGGCTGATGCACACAATAGAGCGCCAGCGTTTCCAGTGCGCCGGCAAAACGGACCGTCAGCGTCAGCAGCAATTTCGAATCAGGCAACTGCGACAATGATTGATAACCGGGCGTCAGTACGGTGACCTTGTGGCGCGCGCGGGCCAGCGCACGCGGCACATCACGAATAACATCACCGATACCGCCGACCTTCGCCTGCGGCAACGCGCCATTTTCGGCGGCAACCATCAGGATGTGCATCAGACCCCACCTACGCTCTGACCCAGCATCGAGCGAGTAACCAGCGTGACACCCCCTTCGGTAACGCGGAAACCGCGCGCACGATCCGCTTCCGGATCAAAGCCGATTTCCGTATTCGGTGGAATATGACAACCGCGATCGATGATGGTTCTGCGCAAGCGGCAATGACGACCGACATCGCTCTCCGGCAGCAACACCGATTCCTCGATCACCGAATAGCTGTGCGTGCGCACATTGGAGTACATCACGCTCGACACAATCCTGGAGCCCGAGATGATGCAGCCGCCCGACACCAGCGAATCGATTGCACACCCGCGGCGATCATCGTCATTGAACACAAACTTCGCCGGCGGCAGCTGTTCCTGGAAGGTCCAGATGGGCCAGCGCGGATCGTACAGATTCAGTTGCGGCACCGGCGTTGTCAGTTCGATGTTCGCCAGCCAGTAGGAATCGAGAGTACCGACGTCCTTCCAATAGGCTTTCTTGCTGCTCTCCGGATCGGCAAAGCGATAGGCGTAAACATTGTTGCCCTTGATGATGGACGGAATGATGTTCTTGCCGAAGTCGTGGTCTGATTGCAGGTTCTTGCTGTCGGTGCGCAACTGGTCGAACAGGAAATCCGTGCGGAACGTGTAGTTGCCCATCGACGCCAAACACATGGTCGGATCGTTCGGCAGCGGCTTGGGATGTTCCGGCTTTTCTTCAAACCCGATGATGCGGTAGTTCTCG
>JAZKEH010000364.1:0-6928 GCA_040387155.1 Pseudomonadota bacterium
TGCGCTTGCGCTGCAAACCGCTTTTGGTGCCGCCAAACTGGCGCTCAGCAGCGATGTTAATGCCGCCGAACTGCGTCGCCGCGTGACGTCTCCGGGCGGCACAACGGAAGCCGCCATCCGCCAGTTTGAGTCAGAAAGTTTCCGCGAGATGGTGGCGCGGGCGCTCGGCAAAGCGGCAGAGCGCTCAGCCGAATTGGCCAAATCCTGAATCCGTAACGAGTTCATCCATGAGTGCAGCCTTCAGCCAAGCCCTTATTCTGGTCGTCACCAATCTCGGTGGCATCTATATTGGCGCGGTCATCGTACGCTTCCTGCTGCAGGCCGCGCGTGCCGATTTCTACAACCCAATCTGCCAGGCCATCGTCAAAGCCACTTCACCGTTGCTGAACCCGCTGCGTCGCATCGTACCCAGCTGGCGCCGACTTGATCTCGCGTCGCTGGTGTTGGCGCTGATTCTGGCTTCGCTCGCCACGGCACTGATGGTGTTCTCCACCGGCAACACACTGCCTATCGGCACCATTGTCAGCTGGGCACTGGTTGGCCTCGTTGGCCTGACGCTGAACATCTACTTTTGGGCCATGATCGTCACGGTAGTCGCCAGTTTCATCGCGCCGCACAGCGGACATCCCATCCTGCTGATCATCTACCAGCTGCTGCAGCCCTTCTACAAACTGGCCCACCGCATCCTGCCGCCGATGGGCGGACTGGATTTCTCGCCGCTGCTGTTGATGCTTACCATCAAGGTCATAGAGATCCTCGTGCTGGGTCCGCTTGCCAGCGGCCTGCGGGTAGCACCGCAAGTTGTGATCGGATTGTGAGCATGGAGCCGGTCGCCAAGAAAATTCCTGCCGATTCGGTCGGACTGGTGGCGCCGCAGAAATTTCATTTCGACGAGCCACTCACGTTGCGCAGCGGTCGCGTCATCGAGCAATACGACCTGATGGTGGAAACCTACGGCACGCTGAATGCAGACAAGAGCAATGCCGTGCTGATCTGTCACGCGCTCAGCGGCGATCATCACGCGGCGGGTTATTACGACGCCAACAATCCCAAAGAGAAGCCGGGCTGGTGGGAAAGCTGCATTGGCCCCGGCAAGCCGTTTGATACCAATCATTTCTTCATCGTGTGCCTGAACAACCTCGGCGGTTGCGCCGGCAGTACAGGTCCGCGCTCGATCAACCCGGAAACCAGCAAGCCATTCGGCCCGGATTTTCCAATTGTTTCCGTGCGCGACTGGGTCAACAGCCAGGCGCGGCTCGCAGATCGTCTTGGGATTGACCGCTGGGCCGCCGTCATCGGTGGCAGCCTTGGCGGCATGCAGGTGATGCGCTGGGCCATTTCGTATCCGCAGCGGCTGCGCCATGCGCTGGTAATTGCGGCGGCCCCGAAATTGTCGGCACAGAACATCGCCTTCAACGAAGTGGCACGCCAATCGATCATGAGCGATCCCGACTATCACAAAGGTCATTACTACGAGCACAACACCTACCCACAGAAGGGCGTGATGCTGGCGCGCATGGTCGGTCATATCACCTACCTGAGCGATACCTTGTTGCGCGAGAAATTCGGCAAGGCCAACAGCGAAAGCAATTTCGGCCGCGACCTGCGTGGCGGCCGCCTGAGCTTTGCATTGGGCGATACCGATTTCCAGGTACAGAGCTACCTGCAGTACAAGGGCGAAACCTTCTCGAAAAATTTCGACGCCAACACCTACCTGCTCGTAACCAAGACGCTCGACTACTTCGATCCGGCCGTGGATTACGACGGCGACCTGAGCAAGGCCTTCGCGCCAAGCCAATGCAAGTTTCTCGTGGTCTCGTTCTCCAGCGACTGGCGCTTCCCGCCAGAACGTTCGCGAGAAATTGTCGACAGCCTGCTGAAAGCAAAGAAGGAAGTCAGTTATCTGGAAGTCGAAGCCGCCGAAGGCCACGATTCCTTCCTGCTGCCCATCCCACGCTACATGCAGGCACTGCAGGCCTACATGGGCCGCGTTGCCACCGAGTGCGGCGTCAGCGTGCAAGAGTTCAACAACGGAGGCCACCGCTGATGCGCGCCGACCTGTTGTTGATCCAGGACTGGATAGCCCCCGGCAGCCGCGTGCTCGACCTTGGCTGCGGTGACGGTTCCTTCCTCGCCCATTTGAAAGCCACCAAGAATATTTACGACTGTGGCCTCGAAATCGATTCCAGCCTGATCCTGCAGTGTTTGCAGGCAGGCGTGAATGTGATTGAGCAGAACATGGACAAGGGACTGAAGAATTTTGGCACCAACAGTTTCGACACTGTGGTGCTGGCGCATACGCTGCAGGCACTGCATCGTCCCGACGAGATCGTTGATGAAATGCTGCGCGTCGGCAAACGTTGCATTCTGACGTTTCCGAACTTTGCCTACTGGCGCCACCGGCTGGCCTTGCTTCGCGAAGGTCGCATGCCGCAGTCACCGCAGCTGCCGTACGAGTGGTACGACACGCCAAACCTGCATCACTGCACCATCAACGATTTCGATGAGCTTTGCCGTCGCAAGCAGATCAAGATCCTGCACCGCACCGTGGTGGACGACAACCATCGCAGTTCGCAGCTGATGCGGATGCGTCCCAACTTCTTTGGCATCAATGCGATTTATCACATCACGAAGTAATCGCGGGAAGGCTCTATGCGTGGGTTGACGTTGTGGTTGTTGTCCTTTTTGTTCTCGTGCGCGACATGGCTTGGCGCCGAAACTGCCCAGGCAGAATCCGCGACCTTCGGTGAGTACACGGTGCACTACATTGCCGTGAACACGACTTTTCTGACACCGGAAATCGCCGCACAGTACCGCATCACGCGCAGCAACCGCCGCGCCTTCCTCAACATCGCCGTGTTGCACAACAATGCCGACGGCTCAACAACGCCAGTGACCGCCATACTGAAAGGTGGCAAGCGCAACCTGATGCAACAGTCTGCCGACATTCCGTTTACCGAAATCCGTGAAGGTGATGCTATTTACTACATCGGTCAGTTCGATTTCTCCAATGCTGAAAACTTGCGCCTGACGGTGGAGGTGCAACCCGAAGGCAAGGGCGACACTCATCCGATCGAATGGACCACTCAGCTCTACTCGGATTGACAACCACCATGACAACGCTCGTACTGGCCAGCAGCAACAAGAAGAAGATCCTCGAACTGCAGGCCTTGTTGCCAGACAAGGGCGTCACTGTAGTGCCGCAATCACAGTTCAACATTGCCGACGCCATTGAAGACGGTCTCAGCTTTGTCGAGAACGCCATCATCAAGGCGCGCCACGCCAGCACCTTGAGCCAGCTGCCGGCCATTGCCGACGACTCCGGCATTGAAGTGGACGCGCTGCAAGGCGCACCTGGCATCTACTCTGCCCGCTTTGCCAAACACTATTTTGCCGGCGGCTTTCCTGAACTGCCGCCATTGCCGGCTGGCTCACTGCAGCAAGGCGACAATGCCGATACCAATAACAATGCCTTGTTGCTGGAGCTGCTACGCGATGTGCCGGTCGCTAAACGCACAGCGCGTTTTCAATGCGCGCTGGCTCTCTTCCGCTTCCCTGGCGATCCGATGCCGTTGATCTGTCAGGGCAGTTGGGAAGGTCACATCGTCACGCAACCCGAAGGCGTGCATGGCTTTGGCTATGATCCGCTTTTCTTTGTACCAACCCACGGCTGCACGTCGGCGACGCTGGAGCCCAGCGAGAAGAACCGCCTGAGCCATCGGGCGCAAGCGTTGCAGCAACTGTTGGCACGCTGGCCAACTCTGGCATGAGTGTCATTCCGCTCAGTCTTTATATCCACGTACCGTGGTGTGTTCGCAAATGCCCGTATTGTGATTTCAACTCGCATCAGCAAAACGGCGAATTGCCGGAAGCTGCGTATGTCGATGCGTTGCTGCAGGATCTGGAGCAGGACAGTCACTACATCCAGGGCCGCACGCTGCACTCCATCTTTATCGGCGGCGGCACACCGAGTCTGTTCAGTGCTGCTGCATACGACCGTTTGTTGAACGAGATACAGAAGCAATTGCCGTTCGCCGACGACATTGAAATCACACTGGAGGCCAACCCAGGCACCTTTGAACAGGAAAAATTCAGTGACTATCGCCGTGTCGGCATCAATCGTTTGTCGATCGGCATCCAGAGTTTCGACGCCGCTCACTTGCAGACACTGGGTCGCATTCACGGTCGCGACGAAGCGCTGCGCGCCGCCGACATTGCGCGCAACGCCGGCTTCGATAACTTCAATCTTGATCTGATGTTTGGTTTGTCTGGTCAAAGCACTGAACAAGCCTTGCAGGATTTGCAGCTGGCGATGAACTGCCAACCCGCACATTTGTCGTGGTACCAACTGACCATCGAACCCAATACCGAATACTTCCGCCGGCCACCGCCATTGCCGGCCGATGATGCAATTGCCGAGATGCAGGACGCCGGCATGGCGCTGCTGGCCAGCCAGGGTTTTCAACGTTACGAAATTTCTGCCTACAGCCAGTCCGGCAAGCCGTCACGCCACAACCTGAACTACTGGGAATTCGGTGACTACCTCGGTATTGGCGCCGGTGCCCACGGCAAGATTACAGTGCCACAAGCCGATGGCATCAGTATTGTGCGGACGCGCAAGACCCGCATGCCGCAACACTATCTCGATGCTGCGCGCAGTTTCACCGCCGAAACCAAGCCGGTACCTGCTGTGGAGCTGCCGTTGGAATTCATGATGAATGCGCTGCGACTCAGCAACGGTGTTGAAACCGAACTGTTCCAGCCGCGCACCGGTTTGCCGTTGTCGACAATCGACGCTTCACTGCAGCAGTTACGACAGCGGCAACTGCTGCAAGCTACCCGCATTGCACCAACACCGCTGGGTTTGCAGTTCCTCAACGAAGTGTTGCTCGAGTTCATGTAGTACCCGTAATTTTTATAATCACCGGCAACGATTGCTCTATCATTGGCCGCCCCGCCGCATGCCACCACAAGGAGTCTTTGCATGAATACGCTGGCCCTGCCGCTCTATGTCGTTGATGCCTTCACTTCCGCACTGTTTCGCGGCAACCCCGCTGCCGTGTGTCCGCTGAAGAACTGGCTGCCACCTGCACTGATGCAGAGCATTGCGGCTGAAAACAATCTGGCGGAAACCGCGTTTCTGGTGGAGGAAGGCAATGGCTGGGGACTGAAGTGGTTCACACCAGAGGTGGAGATTGAACTCTGCGGGCACGCCACGCTGGCGAGTGCCTTTATTCTCGCCAAACTCAAACCACAGCAACTGGAGTTCCGTTTTCACACCTTGAGTGGCGAGCTGATCGTCACCCGCAACGGCGAAAGGTTCACGCTGGATTTTCCGAGTCGCCCGCTGCAGACACTGCCACGTGAACAGGAGCTGTCGGCCACACTTGGTGTGCCGGTACGGCAGGTCACACGCGCTGGCAAAGTGCTCTTGGTAGAACTGGCCGATGCCGCCAGCGTGCGAAATTTCCAACCCGACTTTGCTGTCATCCGTAAACTCGATGGCAACCTCAACCTGACGGCACTGGGCGACGACTGCGACTTTGTGTCGCGTTATTTCGCTCCCGGCGCGGGTGTTGATGAAGACCCGGTCACCGGTTCTGCCCATTGCGGCCTCGTGCCGTACTGGAACGAGAAGCTCGGCAAGACCAAACTGCATGCCCGCCAGGTCTCCGCCCGTGGTGGCGAACTGTTTTGCGAATATCTTGGTGAGCGTGTGTTGATGAGCGGCCATGCCGTGCAATACAGCGAAGGCACCATCTACCTTCCCGCGCCCTGAGTTACCGCCTCCTGTCGTAACAATTGGTTACAAAAGCCCTACAGTCCGGAACAGCAAGCGCTGCCGGACTGCAACACAATGCGCCCCGTTCCAAGCGTTGTTGTAGTTGGTCTCGTAGTGCTTTTGTAGTGCTTGTTTTAACCCTCGGAAGACCCCTCTGACAGGTGGCCACCGCCACGAGCGGAGCCCCTGTCCTTTTTAACAGGAGCGTTCATGAAAACATCAGTCACCCTCTTACTGAGCTCGGCATTGGCCGCCCAGTCCCTCCACGCCGAAGCGCCCGTCTTCCGCGACAACGTACTCAGCATCAACGAAGCCATCGTCTTCAACGCACAAGGGCCGGCCTACTACGGTGATGTGCGCATGCAAGCCAACAAGGACGGCACCTTCTCACTGGTGCAGGCCCAACGCCACAATCTGGCGCTCATCGACACAGTCGATGTCCTGATCAACAAATCAAATCCGGTGCAGGTGGAAGTGAATATCACGGGCATCCAGTCCGTCGCCTGCGTGGCGCTGCTGGACCCTGTCGTTACTCGTAGCGGCAACGCTTTCACGATTGTGCAGGCAGAAACGCTGATGGAACCGGGCTCGGTGTGCATGTCGTTGCTGGCAGTAACGCCGTTCTCACGTGACATCCCGCTTGAAGTCGAAGGTCTGGCGCCTGGCGTTTACACCGTAAGTGTTAACGGCAAGCAGACCAGCTTCACTCTTTAATTCCGCTTACTTCACGAATCCCACGCTCCGGCGTGGCGGAAGCTGCCGGTACGCGCGTCAGGATGATGCGTATGCCGGCAGCACCATTCCGCGTCTTGTCTGCGATTGTTCAGCTGACGCTCAACTCCAGTTCTTCGGCGCATACGGCGCGGCAGCAAGTGCAGCATCGTGCTTCACCTTCTTGCCCTTGCGTAGCGCCACACTGGGATGACACAGCGCCGACCCCGCCGGAAACTTGCGCGCCTTGGCGCGTGAGGGATCATTGAACGGAAAATTGCGCCACGGCTGGTGCGCTACTCCGAGCGGATCCGGCGCCATGCCCGGAAACACCGGCGTGACGAAATGCACACCAATGTCCGTCAGCTTCTCCACCATCCATTCCAGCGCAATATCCGACAGGCCGCTCTCGTTGTTGAGAATGGTGTAGCCGCC
>JAZKEH010000365.1:0-4973 GCA_040387155.1 Pseudomonadota bacterium
GGGAGCGCAGTTCTGCCGTCAGCTGTTCTGCGGCTGTTCAGTTCTGCGATAGGCTGTTGCTCTTGCTCTTGCTGTTGCCGTTGCTCGTGCTTTCGCGGGAAAACTGTCGGGTCGAGCGATTTGGGGGTAACGTCCGAGGATGTCGTCAATGATTCCGAGCATGTTCGAGAAGGCCGTCACGCCGGGTACCGGCGCCGCGTTTCCGCAGGTGCGGCTGCGGCGGTTGCGGCGCACGCCGGCGATGCGGGCGCTGGTGCGCGAGACGCACCTGCATCCGTCGCAGTTCATCCTGCCGCTGTTCGTGCGCGGCGGGACCGGCGTGCGGACGCCGATTTCGTCGATGCCAGAGTCACGCAGCGCATTTACCTGTCGCTCTAATAGACTGATGCCACCGATATGAAGTGCTGCCTTTGGGCGTCCGCCCAAACGGCGACCAAAGCCCGCTGCCAAGATGATGGCTACTGGAGGTGTCACCAATATCCGGGTGCCGGATAGATGGTGGTTTATATCGTCTTCTTTGCACATGTATGGATCGTATCATTGGAAATGGCTGAAGTCTGATGCACAGGACTTACACTCGATGAATTGCAAGTCATCACGGGTGTTGGTGCAGTTCGATAAATTCTATTCTTCATAGCCATTATCTCGGCAAGGGTCTTGCTGCCGATATACAAACTCGCTCGCGCCTCATGTTGATACTGTCGCACCTGCTCTGTGACGCCGAAGTAAGTACGTAACCGTTCGTGGCATCCTAGCTGTTGCGATGAAAGAAGATGGCATCGACATAGAAGGTCTCTGTCTGCAGTCGCATGATCAGATCGTCTGAACAGTAATGGGAGTGCCTTTATTGTGTCAGACTATTTCCCATGAGGCTGGAACTCGGTCAGCTAATAAATCCGTGTTCTTAAGTTGATTCGTTCGGATCTGCAAACAACTGCGTAGGCACGCTGAAAACACCACGCCCGATCAGACCAATTTCTGCATCACGATCAAGAATGGCGAGGTTGACCATGGGCGAACAATTCCTACTCAGGATATTTTTTAAATCCACCATCCCGCTGCGAACATTCAACACTTGAGATCGATGCGCATGTAGATCTGTTGGCAAGAATTCTTTCCAGTCGTTTGCCAGAGTTGGTACGTAAGCAAGCGCCTGTGCGCCAAGTCCGCAAAAGTCGATGACGGCGCTGTCGCCTATCGCACCGAGTGCCACGGTTTTTTCATATCCATTGAAGCGCGTGCCTTGAGGTGGCGTCGCGGGGATGGTTTGCCAAACATTTGTCTCGCGCAGGCGATAACCGAAAACCTGTCCATTGCCGCCTACAGCCACGATGTGTCCAGTCTGTTCTAGACGTAGCGCACATGCCGCCATCAGAATCGGCAGCACGAAGCCCGGATTGGCAAGAATTACCTGGCAATCTTTGGTGTCTAGCGCATGGAGTTGCGCTGTCAGCGCAACATTGGCGCGCGCTGTTAGTGCATGACATTCTTCTCCACCCAGCAAGGCGGTGTGAATCGGAGTGGATAAGGTAATGGCTTGGTGTTGCACGATCGGCTTTAATACATGCATGCCAAACTGCGAAAGTAACTGCAAGTTTGCACGTGAGCTTGCGCTTGGTTTGCCAAAGCGCAAGGCAGGAGGCGGGCCTTCTACCATGGGCGCATAACGTGTTATGCCCTTGTGTGTGACGACGAACAGTGGCATCGATGCCGACACTATTTGCGCCAGTGGCGTGACGACGCAGTGATCCTGTGCAGGCATCAATCTGATTTTTCCCTGATCAAGTAATTGCGCTGCTGCTACATGACTCTCAGCAAGTCCTTCAAACAACAGGGCTTCCATAGCGGCTTGCCTGATAGATGTCGGGATATCACCGATAAGCGGCGGACCAGCATGCAGCAGTACATCAGTCGGCAAATCAGGTAGTGCCTGGGAGCGCAACAAAATATCTGTCCAGAGAATGTCGTGAAAGCGGCTTGCAATCAGTGCAATTTCATCTTCGGGACTGGCTGTGTTCATGCTTGTTCTCCGTGAGTGTTCAATTCGTAATACGGGTTCGTAGCTTGTGCGCCGCATGCAGAACGATTTCGTCGCAACCGCGACCGCCGATAATGGATAGGCCGACCGGCGCACCGTTGATCTGGATCCAGGGCATGCTGAGTTGTGGCAGGCCTGCCAGTCCGGCGATACAGAGAAGTTGTTGTGAGCGCATGCGGATGTCGTCGACCTGCGCGCTGTCTGCGGTGAGCAGCGGGGCGGGTGTCGGTACGGTTGGGATAACGATCACCTTGTGCTGATCATCGAGAATCTGGTTCAGTGTGCTGATGGCTGCGATTCTGACTTCCTGACCCGTGCGAACCTGCGTTGTCGTCACGCTGGCAGCAATGCTGAAGCGTTGACGAATATCGATACCCAATTCATTTGCATGTTGCGTGACCCAAAGGCCATGTTCCATCCATGCTTCCGATGCTTGCAGAATGCGGAAGGCAGCGGCCCAGGTTGTTAGATCTAATGCGCTTGTTACTGCAAGAAAATCCGTTTGTTGGCTTCTTAGTGTACTAAAGGCATTCAATACGGCGGGATCCAGCAAGCTGCTTATTCCGTCGTCATTGAGAGTCAGAAATGTCGCTGGCATGTTGGTGGTTTCTGTATGTGCCAATGTGCAGAAGGTCTGCTCAAGGTGTTCCAGCGTATTGGCAAACCAACCGACCGTATCAAAACTGTGAGCAAGGGTGAGGCAACCATGTCCAGATAGACGTCCATGCGTAGGTCGCATGCCCCATACGCCGCAATAGCTTGCCGGCAATCGAACCGAGCCACCGCAATCTGTGCCCAGTGCGATATCTGTCAAACCTGCAGCGACTGCTGCTACCGAACCGGATGATGAGCCACCTGGCAAACGATCCGGGCTGGCAGGATTGCGCGGCACGCCGTAATGCGCGTTGATGCCGGCGAGACTGTAGGTGAGCTCGTCGGTCAGCGTTTTACCAACGAATGTGGCACCGTCAGACAAGAGCTGCTCTACCGCTGCGGCATGCTTATTAGCCACAGCATTGCCGGATAACCAGACCGGATTGCCTGCACCGGTGCGTGTACCTGCAATATCGAATACATCCTTGACTGCAAAGCGCACACCCTCCAGCTTGTTGCTCAACGGACGATGCGCTTGCAAGAAAGAACCAAAGGCTTCGGCAAGAAAGGCCCCGCCTGTATCGGGCTGCAACTGGCTGCTTAATGGAGGATTCATTTTCCTTCCATCCAGCTCACGTGCGCAGCGACCACATGCCAGCCATTGGGAAATTTCACCCAGGTTTGGGTTTGCCGACCGATGCGCGACTCACCTACCTTGGTAAAGGTAATGTTGGCGACAGCGTAATCCGTGCCGAAGGTGGTGATGTGTCGGCTGGTGACGGTGCGCGCGAGATTAGCGGATGGACGTTGCAAGCGAAATGCTTGAATCGCATCAAAGCCGACAAGATTTTCGCCTGCACCATAACGCAAGGTGGCAGCATCGTTCCAGAACAGCTCGTCGAGCTTCGCCATATCATTGCCTACCAGCGCTTTCTCGTAGGCGTCGAAGACTTGTTCAACTTCTTGCAAAGTAAGAGGCTGATTGATTTTCATCATGCAGCCTTGGCGACGGGAAGAATGGTGGCGGTGGCATCGAAACGTTCACCATTGCGATAACAGAACGCAGGGTGCAACATGCGCTCGGTAATGACTTGCGTGCCTTCATTGTCATGCATGGCCCAGCGTCCGCGCAAATCATCGAGAACGCTGATATCTGCCACACCACCGACTTTCAGCGTGCCGATTTCGTCTTCCATGCCTGCGAGCTTGGCGGCATTGTTGGTCGCCATGGCGACGACATGATTGAGTGGAATGCCGAGCGCCAGCATGCTGCTCATTGCGGACACTAGACTAAATCGTTCGTTGCCCTTGAAGATGTGTACGCTTTCTTCCGGATGCCAGGACGGTGTGCCGGCTGGCGGCGGTACGACTGTGTTGTAGCCGTGCATATCGGCACCTAAGGTATCTGGCATGACGCCGGCATCCAACACGATGCGAGCAGTTTTGAAACTGAAGTGCGAACCATGGCCAACGTCGATCTTCAGGCCACGTGCAATTGCTTCCTTGACCATCGGATGGAGTTTGCCATTTAGCTCAACGAAGCCGCCCGGGTGGCGGCTGAATGGATGCGCCAGGACGTCGCCTGGTTTGAGCATGTCGACTACTTGATTGAAAATATTGTCGGGATTGACGGGCGATCCGCCATCTTCAGGCTTGGGCCAGAGTTGGCCGAAGTGTATATAGACAGGCAGTGCTGCCTCGCGTCCGATCTGTGCGGCGATGCGCATGACATCAACGCCCCAGCGCGCAAAACCGCCAATCTCCGCATGTGCTTTCAGCCCGCGCACAATATCGCTGTTCTTTTCGGCTGCGGCAACGGTAGCCTCTACGTTCAGACAATCCGGACGATAGAGTTCAGGGTAGTAATGTCCCTCCAGACCGCCGACCAGATAGGCCGACATATATGACAACACACGTGTCTTCGAAGGTTCGATGACATATTGGCGGAAGCCTGGCAGGGTGATGCAACTGGCGCCACCCTGGTCGACGAGGGTGGTCACGCCGGAATATACGCCGCACATGTCGGCATTGAGACCAAAGCGGCCAGTGACGCCTTGATAAACATGGCCATGCGTATCGATCAGGCCAGGCAACACCAGTTTGTCACGGCAGTCGACGATAGTCGTATTGTTATCCGGCGGTGTGATGTCGCGGTCTACTGCAGCGATGTTGCCATCCTTGATCAATATATCGAAAATACCATCGCGGTTGGCTGCTGGATCGATTACACGACCGCCTTTGAGAATAATGTGATTCATGCCAAGTCCTCCTGGTTAAGATAATATGTGGTGCACCGCATATTCTATGCCAACTTTAAATAAATGTGGTGCACCACATTTGT
>JAZKEH010000366.1:0-2642 GCA_040387155.1 Pseudomonadota bacterium
CTGCATGGCAGTGATGCTCCGTGTCTTCTTGTTGATGGACTAGCGGGCTTGCTCGCGGCCTTCGCGGCTGCTGCTACCCATTTCCATTGTGCGGCCGTCGGGGAACTCAAGGCTGCGGGTGTTGGCGCGCAAGGCGCCGTCTTTGGCCTGGAAGCCGGTCACTTTCACCTTGGTGCCCGGTGGCAACGAATCACGGGTCCAGCCCAAACGCAGCAGTACTGCGGGCGAACCACCTTCCACTTTCCATTCTTCGGTTTCGCCCTTGGCGTTCACCACGGCGATGTGAAGCCAGGAATGCGGATTGACCCATTCCATCTTGATCACGGTGCCGTCGAGCGTCACCGTCTTGTTCTGGTCGAACTCAGCATAGAAGCTATGGTGAGCCACTACTGGTGCCGCAGCGGTAAAAAGCACGCTTGCGAGTAACAGTTTCAATTGCGTTTTCATCGTCATACTCCTTTGTTTTGCACACGACAGTTTAGTACACGACAGGTTTGGTACACGAAAGGCACACGACTTATATATGGGTACAAGACCGGTCCTTTCTGGTTTTTATTTTGTTACTGCGATGGAGTGCCGGCGCCGCCTTCGAGACCCATCAGGTCGCTATAAAGCAGCTTGTCGGCAAATGGCACACACTTGTGTTCGAACAATTGGGCATTGGCTTCGACGTTGCGGTACAGCGTCATTGTGATGGTCCAGGGTGCCGAGTAGGTCAGTGGGTCTTCCATGGTGGCTTCATAACTCATGTGATCAGCATCAATCAGCTTGAAGCGCTCGGTTACTTTCAACTGGTTGCTGTGGTGATTACCGGCGCGATCCAGCCAGCTCATCTCGTTCTGGCCGGTAGTGGTCACTACCAGCGTGTCGCCCTCCCAAACGCCATCAGACTTGCCCATCCAGCTATCGATCGGCGGCGGCGTGAAGTCCTTCATATTGATGACACGGTTGGCGGCGGCAAACGGATAGACCATCAACAGGTCATCGGCGTCGTCACCCTGCAGAATCTGGAACGGCATGTTGTGATAGGTGGCGCGCGGAATGCCCAGCATGTAGCACTTCGCTTCCGGGTCCAGCAGGTTCCACTGGGCGCGGTTGGCATCGCGTTTGGCCTGGGCATCGGGCAGATAGGGGATGTTGCCATTGCCGACCAACACGCTGTTGCCGGCTGGAATCGCGCCGATAGCACCGAGTTGCCAGGCGGCATCAATGGCTACTGCAGAATGGGCTTCGACATCCCAGTGGGCGGTGTTCATGGCCTGCCAGATCCCGCTCAGGTTGGCACGGGCCGCGGCTGCGGGCTGGGCGGTTTCGGCTGGTGGTGCCGACGCTTCCTGTTGGTTGCAGGCAGACAGCGTCAACGCTGTGAGCACTGCTGCGCCGATCAAACGGATACGCATCAATGGATTCCCCTTGTTTTTCTATTGGCGAAAGATGTTTTGTTTATTGCAAGGATGGCGCAGCTTAGCACGCGGTCCAGATTGCTGTCAGCGCAGACGGGGTTTGCAGCCGCGTTTGCACGGACTGTAATATGAGCCAAATCAAGCCGTACCAAAACGGAGGGGATCGACGATGAAAACAACAACGATACAGGCACTCGGCCTTAGCGCACTCGCACTTGCCATGTCGCAGGCGAACTTCGCTGCCGAGGCAGAAACGACCTACACCCCGCCGAAGACATCGTGGGGTGAACCCGATCTGCGCGGCATGTGGCCGCTCAATCACCTGATCAGCGTGCCGCTGCAACGCGACCCGAAATACGGTGACCGTGCCGAGATGACTGAGGAAGAATACGCCGCTGCGCAAACCAATGTTGAAGCGCGTGATGAACGTTTCCAGTCCGGCGCGATCCCGGCCGCTGATGCCGCTGGCATGGCGATGAAACAAACCTCGTTGATCGTCGAACCCGCCAACGGCCGGCTGCCACCGCTGACACCTGCTGGCGAAGAAATGCGCAAGCTGATGCGCAGCTCGTACGATCCTGCCCAAACTGTATTTGATACCGTGGCTGACTTCAGCGCGTGGGATCGCTGCATCACGCGCGGCATGCCGGTGTCGATGATGCAGCGTAACTACAACAATGGTCTGCGCATCTTCCAGTCACCTGGCTATGTGGCGATCGTGCTGGAGATGGCGCATGAAACCCGCATCATCCCCACCGACGGCAGACCTGCATTGCCCGGCCAGATCCGGCAATGGCTCGGTGAGTCACGCGGTCGTTGGGAAGGCAACACGCTGATTGTTGAAACCACCAATATGGGACATGGCCTCGACACGGGTCTGACCAGCGGTGGCGTTCCCGGTGCCGGTGCGCCGCAGCCCACGTCTGACAACATGACCATCACCGAAAAATTCACGCGTACCGCGGATGATGCAATCGCCTACGAAATGGTTGTCACCGATCCGGAAGTGCTGAGCACCGGTTCGTTCAAGTTGCAGTATCCGATGATGCTCGACAATGACTACAAGATGTATGAATACGCCTGCCACGAAGGCAACACCGCTGTGCGTTACTACATCGAGACCTCACGCTTCGAGCGTGCGAATGCCGCGAAAAAGTAGTTCTCTACAAAGGCCAACAAGCGAGCAGGTGCTCTGCTCGCTATGCTGAACGAACCGGCGGGGCCGTTGCCGGCCCCGCC
>JAZKEH010000367.1:0-465 GCA_040387155.1 Pseudomonadota bacterium
CCATGGATGGCCTGAGGGGTAGCGCCCCAGGGATGGGCTCGCAGCGGTCCCAGAAATCTGTTCCCGCCTTGAGCTTTGCTACTTGGCCACGGATGCGCTACTGCGGCACGTGAGCCTTGTACCGCGCAGCCGCCTCTTCATCACATTTCTCCGACGGCGGTGAAAATTCAAGGTCGGGTCGATGGTCCCATTGCTGCACCAATGTGCCGGGCGCGGAGAGGAACTCCGGATCTTCTACCGTTATTTCGTAACGCAGCCGCAGCCGGTCCGCCGTCAGTGAAAACCGTTCGACCGTATGTTTGTTGGCACTCGATGGCACGTTGGCGCCGTTGCCGGAGGGATTCGGTTCGTAGGCGACGGTGTCGATGACCAGGGTATCGCCTTCCCAGCGTCCAATGGAGTGACCATGGCGCGAGGGGACGGCATCGGCTGGATGCTGCTGGTTCATGTGAACCGTGCGGACAA
>JAZKEH010000367.1:475-1866 GCA_040387155.1 Pseudomonadota bacterium
TGATCACCTGTATTGTCGAAGTGCAGCAGTGTCTCGTCTTCGCCGACGGTGATGGTGCGCAATTCATCGAGCACGGCGAGGAAGGGAACGGGTTCAACAAAGCAAAGTCCGTCGGCCGCCAGTGTTTGCTGGGCCGCCCGACCTGCGGGTGTAACGGCCCACTGCGCCATGGCGCCAAAACCGGCACCAAGCGAGGCACGCGCAGGCGCCCATTTGGCTGAAAGACTTTCGGCCGGCGTCAGCGTGCGGGTTTTGGCATTGGATACATAGAACGGATGAATCTCACCATCCTGGGTTGTGATGTCGAGAATACGCACCTGCTTGCCCCAGCCGCCACGATTGGGATTGGCCCGCATGACGATCGCGGTGCCGGGCTTGAGGGCGTCGCGCTTGAGGCCATCCACGAGGGCCTGCGTGATGCCGAGGCCTTCACCTTCCACCAGCGCCTGCTTGCCATCCGGACCCTTGGTATCGACGGTCAGGTACATGTGCGGGTTCACCCAGTCGAACTTCGCGACAGTGCCTTCGAGCAAGATCTCTTGTGTCGTATCGAACATGGCCTGGCTGTGATGCGCCAAGGCAGGCGGACAGAAAAGAAACGTTGCGGCGGGAATACAAAGCGCTGCGGCGGGCATACGGAAAGTTGCTGAGAAAAGTCGGATAGCTTCTGACTGGAACCTCATGGCGTCACCTCTTGTTTTAATTGGAGTGCGTGTCGGGTCTGGTTCTTGGCTCCCTGCCAGCGCCAGAGGGTACAGCGCTTGCTCGCCGGATCAAAGATGCCCGAGTAACTTGTCCCGGCTTTTTGGATGATAATTCCCGCCAGCAGGCGGTGTGATGCTCTTGTCGATAGCGTCAGTGACATAGAATGCTACAGCCCTCCTGCCGTCACGTGAGCAAGCAGGCAAAACAACCGGAGAAATGCATGAAACTGACGCTGAGTGGCGTGGCAATCCGCTTCTTGTTCGCACTGTTGCTGGTGCTGCTGTCGTATAACCCCAGCGGTTACTCGTTTTTCCATTGGGTGTACCAGGATATGACGACGATCACTCCCTACGTCGCCATAGCCGCATTGCTATTGCTGATCGGCTGGGGCTGCTATATCAAGGCCACTTTCAATTCGCTGGGATTGGTGGGCATTGTGTTGTTTGCAGCGCTGTTCGCCTGTTTGATATGGCTGTTTGTTTACTGGGGCTGGCTGAGCCCAGGCAACATTACTGCCATGGCATGGCTGATCGAAGTATTGCTGGCCTCTCTGCTCACCGTTGGCATGTGCTGGTCCCATGTCACCCGCCGCATGAGTGGGCAGGTTGATGTGGATGAGATAGAGAGCAATTAAATCAACGTGCAGTGCCCATTGCTCGAAATCAAAACAGGCATAAACGAAAAAC
>JAZKEH010000367.1:1876-3023 GCA_040387155.1 Pseudomonadota bacterium
GTCAGGAATCAAAGCGGCATAAACAAAAAACCCCACTGATGTGGGGTTTTTCATTTGAAGGCTGTGAGCTATTCAACCATTTCATTCATCGTTGAATATTCCCAGCAAATGCAGCAGGTGGGTGAATATGTTGTAGATGTTGAGGTAGAGGCTGATCGTGGCACGGATGTAATTGGTTTCACCACCGTGGATGATTCGGCTCGTATCAAACAGGATCAACCCGGACATGATCATGATGATGACAGCCGACAAGGCCACACTGAGGACTGCGATACCCAGAAAGATATTCGCAATCACAGCGACCATCGCAACAATCAAACCGGTAAACAGGAATCCACCCAGAAACGAAAAATCTTTGCGGGTGGTGAGAGCGTAACCGGAAAGACTCACGAAGATCAGTGCAGTGCCTCCCAGCGCCTGCATCACCAGCATGGGGCCATTGGTCAAGGCAACGTAATGATTCAGCATTGGACCCAACGCCGCGCCCATACAACCGGTAAAAGCAAAGATGGCAATCAGGCCTTGGGAACTGTCAGCAGTTTTATGCACCCAGAACATCATGCCGAAGCTGACCAGCGTCAATACCAGGCCGACACCCGGCGATAAATTCATCGCCATGGCGATGCCGGCTGTTGCTGCGCTGAACAGCAATGTCATGGAAAGCAGCAGATAGGTGTTGCGCAATACCTTGTTGGTAGCCTGGATTGCTTCCTGGCTGCGCGTCACACTGAAATCAAGTTCATTCATGGCAAGTACCTTTTGTTCCAAAAGTTCCAGAAGCATATACGGCTCACCAAGCATAAAGCCAGAACCCATTTGAATTTGGGCATTCCGGCCAGGATCTCCCTGCATTTGTAGCCGGTAGATACCCTATACGGGGTATGGAAGTTCCGGGTCAGAGTATTCAGGGACAGACTTGGCGCTGCAGGCGAGGCACAGTGCAAGCCTGTATAAGGAAAAACAATGCACTGGGGCATCATTCTACTTGTCGTCGTCGCAGTGGCGTTTGTCGCGCTGCTGGTGGCGAACTTTCTGGGCGGTGAAAAGAAGATCACCCGCCACATCGGGCGCCATTACCGGCTCGAGGACACACGCTTTCTGGACGAACTTGGCGTGCTGCTGGGTCCGCCATTCCAGCAAGGCAACC
>JAZKEH010000367.1:3033-4251 GCA_040387155.1 Pseudomonadota bacterium
GCAACCGCGTGCGCGCACTGCTGAACGGCAACGAAATATTTCCACCGATGCTGGCCGCGATTCGCGGCGCGCAAAAGACCATCACCTTCGAAACGTATATTTACTGGGCCGGCGCTATCGGCCGCGAATTTGCCGAGGCGCTGGCGGAGCGCGCACGCGGAGGCGTCAAGGTGCATGTGCTGCTCGACTGGGTCGGCAGCGCAAAAATGAATGCGGAGCTGCTCAGAGTATTGGAAGAGAGCGGCGCGCAGGTACGCAAATACCATCCTCCGCATTGGTCCAAGCTTGGACGCATGAACAACCGCACGCACCGCAAGCTGCTGATCGTCGATGGCCGGGTAGGCTTTACCGGCGGCGTCGGCATCGCACCCACATGGACGGGCCACGCGCAGGACCCCGACCACTGGCGCGACACACACTTCGAAGTACACGGACCCGTTGTAGCGCAGATGCAATCGGTCTTCATCGACAACTGGATCAAGGTTACCGGCGGGCCACTGCTCGGACCTGATTATTTTCCTGTACTCGATCAGGCTGGCAGCACGCTCGCACAGATGTTCAGCAGCTCGCCGACCGGCGGCAGCGAAAGCATGCAGTTGATGTACCTGATGGCGGTGACTGCAGCGTCGCGCAGTATCGACCTTGCTGCTGCCTACTTCGTGCCGGATTCGCTGACAACGAAAGCATTGCTCGACGCGATGCAACGCGGTGTTACGTTGCGGATTCTCGTTCCCGGCAAATACATCGATGCCTACTCGGTACGCCACGCATCGCGTGCAACGTGGGGTCCGCTGCTCGAAGCCGGTGCCTTGATCGCGGAGTACCAGCCGACAATGTTTCACTGCAAGGTGCTGATCGCCGACGGTCTGTTGGTGTCAGTCGGTTCCACGAATTTCGACAATCGCTCGTTTCGTCTGAATGACGAGGCCACGTTGAACATCGTCGACAAGGATTTTGCCGCCGCCCAGACTGCAACGTTCGAGGCTGACCTCGGTCGCGCACGTCAGATCACCCTCGCCATGTGGCGCGCGCGGCCGCTGCGCGAACGCCTCTTCGAGAAGCTGGCATCACTAATCGGCACGCAGTTGTAGCGACTGTTAAACGATCAAAGGGGGCGCACGGAAGGCAAGGCCAACTCTCTCAGACCGGGACCGAAAAAGAACTGGGGGTTGGATGCAGGAAAGCCACCGCTCTTCTCTGTCTCCCTGACGCAACGCC
>JAZKEH010000367.1:4261-8767 GCA_040387155.1 Pseudomonadota bacterium
CCCCACTGGGCGTGACGAGGCCAGGCATCCAGGAAACATTGGTCGAAGAACGTGTAGCGGTTGTTGTTGGAGCAACCAAAAGAAGTCAGATCGGCTGCACTCGCCGTCATGACAATGCGCTCCGCTCTGGTAATGCCCGCGCGCTCATAAACCCCGCTGAAACAAGCCGACACCACCAACACAGTCGTTCTGCCTGCACACCCGTTCAGCATGGATTCCATCCGTGTTGGTCGCACAAACAGCATCGGCGTGTCGGCAGACATCGCCAGCCCGTCCGGCGCGCCATGGCCGGTCAGATAAATCAGGCAGCCTTCTCCCTGCTGCGGCTTCAACGCTGTCAGCGAACCTTCCAACGCTCGCATGCCGCTGGCTTGCCAGCGCTCATCCACGCTGGCATGCAGTTCGATGTACGAAGCGATGTTGGCGCTGCCTTTGAGTGCCGCACCGAAATCGGTGACGAAATTGTCGAACACGTTCTGCTCATTGCCCACTGCTGCCAGCACTACGTGCCAGCGAGTATCGCTCTCGGCGGCAACGGCAGAACCGGCCAATACAGTGATCGAAAGCAGGCACAGGAAGAAGGATTTCACAGGCAGTACTCAGTCACTCAAGAATAGGTGTCTCGCGAATTTCGAGTAATTTGATTCTTATTTCAAGCCTCGTGGACCGGTGAGCCAGGGAAATAGTTGCGACTATAGGTCGCCTCTCCCATCTGCGTAATTTGCTGTTCAACCATCAGATCCATCGCTGCCAGCAGCGGTGCATAGCGCGCGTGATCTCCCTCCAGCGTCCCCAGCACATGACAGAGTGCTTCCAGACTACTGCAGTATCCTGGCTGTGGTTCGCGGCGGATGCGATACCGTGATGGCGTTGGCAGCGCGACGCTGATACGAGGCAACTGCTGTAACCACGATGAACCCAGCAGCAAGCGTCTGCTCTTGCGCCAACTGGCGTCCAGTAACAGCAGTGGCCGCCCCACCACATCATCAAGTCTGAGATGCGACACGTCGGTGCTGTCGGTGCCGGGGTAGATCAACAAGGCAGAGGCAAGTGATGCGACCACTGCCACAGACAGTGTCGTTTCTACCGGAGCATCGGAGACGGCGTGCAGTTGGCACTGCTGCAGGCCGAGCATGGCGATGCGTGCAGTATTGAGGGCATGAGTGCGTTCCTGCTTGTGCTGCAGGATGTGGACGGGCCATTGATTGGCAATAGGCGCTACCGGCAGTGCTGCACACAGACAGGCCGCAAGCGGGAGTTCGCAACGCTCACAGCGTGGGCGTTTCATCGTGGCGCTCTGGTGCAGAAAAAAAGCAATTCAATCTGCGCCCTGCAAAAAATGTCGGCAGCGTCCCTGCTGCCAGCTTGTCGTGTATCAGTCGGCAGCGGTGACGTTGCCAACCTCGGTACCATCGGGGCCGCGCACGGCGGTGACGTAACCACCGTCCTTGCCGTCGCGCATCGGCGCAATACGAACCGCGATCGCGTCACCAACGGTGAACAACTTCGGTGTCAGCCCCTGGCGCGACATGTTGTTGCGGCTGTGGCCTTCAAACTCGATGTTGCGGGTGCCTTTGGCATCCGTCACTTCCATCACAAGCGCCATGTGCGGGTTGGCGAAGCGAACGGAGATAACCTTGCCTTCGACGACAACCGTGTTGCGGAAGTCGAACATTACCGCCGAGTGATGCGCCAGCGCCGGCACGGTCAGCAATGCCAGCAAGAGTCCTGCAAGTACTTTGAATGATTTCATAAAATTTTCCTGGGTGATTCGCCGTTTATTCCTGGATCATCTTGAGGCCTTTGGCTTCGTACAGCGCCGTCAGGTCATCGAGCCATTTGGGTTCAGGGCATTCGTATGCCTTCACATGATAGTCCGCCATTGCCTGCCAACGCTTCGTCGTCGTATACGGTTCCTGCAGCCAGGCCGGATCAGTGAGCGTCATATCAGCTGCAAGCACGACCGTGCCGTCTTCGAGCGGCGCGTCGAAGTAGTATTCCTCATGGATCGTCGCCTGGTTGGTGTGCGGATAACGCGAATCAACCTGGGTTTTCAGATTGACCGTGTCGACGATCAGGCGGTCGCCTTCCCAGTGCGCCGTTGAATAGCCGTTACGCTCGGGGAAGAACTCGCTGGGATCCTGGGCTTCGTCGCCAATAAAGAGGCGGCGCATTTCACTGTGCGCTTCGTAAATCACGAACAGCTGTTCAGGGCGCTGGATGATTTCCATCGGGTAGCCGCCGGAGCCCAGCATCGAGCCAGGCATACCGCCACCGACGCAGGCGTTGCCGGGCGAGTAGTCGGTACCTTCAGTAACGGAGCGATAGTCGGCGACGGCGGCTTCGGCTTCCGGTGTCAGCTTGGGTGTATTGGCTGCCGGGTTGGCGGCACCAGCGGCACCGGGCGTGCCGCGATAGGTTGTCCAGGCACCGCTGAAGTCGGGTAGCGCCTGTACGGCGGGCGCCGCAGCTGCGGCCGGCGCTGCAGTCGCTGCTTCGGCGGCAGGTTCGGCAGGCTGGCAACCGGCCAGCGCGGCCATAGCGGCAAATCCTGTGAGGCTTTTCTTGAGCAATTTGATCTTATTGGCTTTTTGCATGTGGGTCCCCTCTTTGATGACGTGCCGATAGTATCGGGGCCTCGCTTGGCGCGCCATCCCCCGGCGGTAGTCGCTCACGCCGGGGAATGGAAGCCACAATGTTTCCTATTTGTAGCCTGGGCTACTTCGCATCAACCCGATCGCGCGGGAGCAAGAGTTCAGTTCAACCCGCGCCGGTCCAGCAATGGCTGCACGTTGGGTTCGGCACCGCGGAAGTCGACAAAGATCTTCATCGCATCTTCGCTGTTGCCACGTGACAGGAGGGTATCGCGGAAGTGCTGGCCATTGGCGCGGGTCATGCCGCCGTTCTCCTTGAACCACTCCACTGTGTCGGCATCCAGCACCTCGCTCCAGATATAGGAGTAATAGCCTGCTGAGTAGCCACCCATGATGTGGGAGAAATACGTGAGGCGGTAACGCGGCGGCAGCATGTCCAGGTTGGCGCCAGCGGCACTCAGTGCGTCGGCTTCGAACTGCATCAACTGCTCAGCGGTTGGCACCTCATCCGGTTTCAGCTGATGCAAGGCCATGTCAGTGAGGGACGCCATCAGTTGCTCGCTGGTGAAGAAGCCCTGATTGAATTTTTGTGCAGCCATCGCTTTGTCGAGCAATTCCTGTGGCATCGGCTCACCGGTCTGGTAGTGCACGGCATAGTTCTTCAGCACCTCGGGCCAGGTCGCCCACATTTCATTCACCTGCGAGGGATACTCGACAAAGTCGCGCGGCACATTGGTGCCAGACAGCGTCGGATAATTCACCTTGCTGAAGAGTCCATGCAGCGCGTGGCCAAATTCGTGGAACATCGTCGTCACTTCGTCGAAGGTCATCAGCGTAGGCTCGCCTTGTGGCGGCTTGGGAATATTCAGGTGATTGGCGACGATGGCTTTGTTGTCCATCAATACTGACTGCGTGACATACTCATTCATCCAGGCACCGCCCTGTTTGCTGGGCCGCGCATAAGGATCGAGCAGGAAAATGCCCAGCACCGAACCGTCGGCGTCGGTTACATCAAATACCCGCACATCTTCCTGGTAAACCGGCAAATCGAAACGCTCAGTAAAGGTAATGCCATAAATCTGGTTGGCAGCGAAGAAAACACCCTTTTGCAATACGTTGTTGACCTCGAAGTAGGGCTTCAACTGTGACTCGTCGAAGCTGTAACGCTGCTGGCGTACTTTCTCGGCATAGTAGGCCCAGTCCCAGGCAGCCAGTTGGAAATCCACACCTTCCGCCTGGATGACCTCCTGCAGATCAGCGGCTTCTTTTTTCGCGTTGCGGATTGCGGGCGCAATCATCGCCGCCAAGCGCTCATTGACTGCAGCAGGAGTGCGCGCCGTCTGGTCTTCCAATGTATAGGCCGCATGATTTTCATAACCGAGCAACTGCGCGCGTTGCGCTCGCAACGTGGCAGTACGACTGATGATGCCGCGATTGTCGAACTCGCCACCGTTGCTGCCACGCACGAGCGATGCCTCTGTGATGCGCTGTCGCAGCGCGCGATTCTGCAAGGTCGTCAGCACAGGTTGACCGCTGGTATTCAGCAGCGGAATCACATACTTGCCATCCAGATTGCGCTCCTTCGCGGCATCGGCAGCGCCCTGTATCTCGGCGTCACTCATGCCGGTTAGCTCCTCGCGACTATCAACAACGATGGCGCTGGCGTTGACTTCGTTCAATACGTTCTGGCTGAACTGTGTGTCCAGCTCGGCCATTTCGGTGTTGATCAGCTTGAGCTGTTCCTTTTGCTGGGCATTCAACTGGGCGCCAGCGCGCACAAAGTCGCGGTAGTTCTTTTCCAGCAACCGCAACGATTCGGCATCAAGGCCCTGGCTGTCGCGCTGGTCGTACACCGCCTTGATGCGAGCGAATAACTTCTCATTGAGCAGGATGTTGTCGCTGTGCGCCGACA
>JAZKEH010000368.1:0-2057 GCA_040387155.1 Pseudomonadota bacterium
CTCGATAAGACCGCGTTCGTCGATGATGATGATGGCATCAACGGCTGCTGCGAGGATGGCACGCGTGCGCGCCTCACTCTCCAGCAACTGGGTTTCAGCATGCTTGCGTTCAGTGATGTCGCGCACGATACCGGTGAACAGCCGCCGACCACCCAACTGGACTTCTGATACCGCCAGGTCCATTGGAAAGGTGCGCCCATCACTACGCAGGCCGACTACTTCGCGGCCGCTGCCAATGATCTTTTTGACACCCGTGGTCGTGTAGTTGCTCAGGTACCCATCATGCTCGGCCCGGTATGGTGCCGGCATCAGCATCTTGACGTTCTGGCCAATCATCTGCTCGGAACGATAGCCAAACAGTTTCTCGGCGGCGCCATTGAGCGATTCAATCAGTCCGCGCTCATCGATGGTAATAATGGCATCGACGGCTGCCGCCAGAATCGCGCGGGTGCGGGCATCACTTTCCAGCAGTTGCACTTCCGCATGCTTGCGCTCGGTAATGTCGCGCACGATGCCGGTGAATACGCGGCGACCGCCCATATGCACTTCGGAAACAGCGAGGTCCATCGGAAAGGTTTCACCGTTCTTGCGCAGGCCAACCACTTCGCGACCGCTACCAATGATCTTCTTGACACCCGTAGTGGTGTAGTTGCTCAGGTAAGTGTCATGCTCGGCGCGGTACGGCGCCGGCATCAGCATCTTGACGTTCTTGCCCACCATTTCGCTGGCTTCATAGCCGAAGAGTTTTTCCGCCGCCCGGTTCAACGATTCGATCGAGCCGCGTTCATCAATAATGATGATGGCGTCGACAGCGGCGGCCAGGATCGCTCCCATGCGGGCTTCGCTCTCAAGCAGCTGGGTTTCGGCTTTTTTGCGTTCGGTGATGTCTTTCGTCACCATCGAAAAGGCACGGGCCTTGCCGCGTTCATCTTCAATCAGTGTGATGACGACGTTGCCCCAGAACAGGGTGCCGTCCTTGCGCTTGCGCCACCCCTCGGTCTCGGTTCTGCCTTCCTGCAGCGCCACTCGCAACTCCTCCGCCGAATCGACGCTGGATTGCTTTGTATCCGGCAGGAAATGCTCAATGCCCTTGCCAATGATCTCGTCGGCGCCATAACCCATGATCAACTGGGCGCCGGTATTCCAGGTGACCACATGACCTTGCAGGTTAAGCATGAAAATGGCGTAGTCTTTTGCCCCTTGCACCAACTGCCGGAAAAGCTCTTCGCTTTGCCAGGCAGACGCGTCGGCGGCACCGGCTTCTGGAGAATCAACCTTCATTTGATAGGCCCGACAAGTTGAACAGCAGCGATGTTTAAATAAGGAAAGACACTAGCCAATCCACGGCTATTTCCCTCATTTTTGATGAATGGCGAAAATGCAATAAATTTTCTGCCTTTGCCACATAATTGCCCCGAACTTACCCTGCATTTCCATCCAGAAAAAACTTCATGCCTGACAACGCCCTGCTCCGCCGCCTCCCCGCTGATCGCAACTGCTCTGGCGGCGATTTGCTCGACCGCTTTCTCGACTATGTAGCAGAGCGCAAGCTCGAGCTGTACCCCGCGCAGGAAGAGGCGATCCTTGAATTATTCGAGGACAGGAATGTGATCCTCAATACGCCAACCGGCTCAGGCAAGTCGCTGGTAGCCACCGCACTGCACTTCAAGGCGATGGCGCAGGGTCAGCGCAGTGTTTATACCTGCCCGATCAAGGCGCTGGTCAACGAGAAATTCCTCGCGCTGTGCCGCGACTTCGGTCCGGAGAATGTCGGCATTGCCACTGGCGATGCGACGGTCAACCGCGATGCGCCGATCCTGTGCTGCACGGCGGAAATTCTCGCCAACGTCGCCCTGGCTGAGGGTGAGGCTGCTCCGTTCCGCGCGGTCATCATGGACGAGTTTCACTATTACTCCGACTTCCAGCGCGGCGTCGCGTGGCAAGTGCCCCTGCTGACGATGCGCAACTCGCGCTTTCTGCTGATGTCGGCCACGCTCGGCGCCACTACGCTGTTTGAACGCGAGCTCACCCGACTGACAGGCGAAGTCACCACTGTG
>JAZKEH010000368.1:2067-3485 GCA_040387155.1 Pseudomonadota bacterium
CATGGGCAGCTTGGTGACGTCGCGCCCGTCGATTTCGATCCGGCCGCGATCGGCGCGAACGAGTCCGGTGATCAGGTAGAAGAGCGTCGTCTTGCCCGCGCCATTGGGACCGAGCAGGCCGACTGCCTCGCCGCGCTCGACCGCAAGGCTCGCACCGAGCACGACCGGCTTGCCGCCATAGGCCTTTTCCATGCCGCGGGCGACGAGCCACCCATCGCCGCCGACATTGTCGATCAGCTGGGACGGCGAATCCGAGTCGGCTGCGTCATAGCCTCGACCGGTGCCGTTGGAATTCCGCTACGAAGACAAGTCGTTGCTGGAGAACACCGTGATGGACTTGGTGGAGTCGAAGCGAGCGCCCGTTTACGTCGTGCACTTCACGCAAAACGAAGCGGCGCAGACAACGCAAAACCTGTTGAGCCAGAACTACTGCACTGCCGAAGAAAAAGCCGCCATTGCCGATGCCTTGATTGGCGTGAAGTTCACCAGTCCCTATGGCAAGGACTTCAAGAAGTTCCTGCGCCACGGCATTGGTCTGCACCATGCCGGCCTGCTGCCGAAGTACCGCGTCCTGGTCGAACAGCTCGCGCAAAAGGGCCTGCTGAAAATCATCTGCGGGACCGACACGCTTGGCGTTGGTGTCAACGTACCGATTCGTACGGTGCTGTTGACACAGCTGACCAAGTACAGCGGTTCAAAGGTAGCCATTCTGACAGCGCGTGATTTTCACCAGATCACTGGCCGTGCCGGTCGCAAGGGCTTTGACGACATCGGCTATGTAGTCACGATGGCACCCGAGTACGTTATCGAGAACGCCAGACTCGAAGCGAAGGCCGCGGGCGATCCGAAGAAAGCGAAGAAGCTGGTGAAGCGCAAGCCGCCGGAAAAATTTGTGGCGTGGGGCGGCGAGACATTCATCAAGTTGCAAACAGCGCCGCCGGAGCCGCTGGTATCACGCTTCCAGGTGACACATGCCATGTTGTTGCAGGTGCTGAGTCGCAAGAGCGACGGTTGCCGCGCCATGCAACAGCTCATTACCGACAGTCATGAAACACCCGCGCAGAAGAAGGCCCATCGCAAGCGCGCCTGGCAACTGTTCCGCTCCTTGCTCGAACGCAAGATCATCGAGATACGACCGAAGGCAGAACAGGCCAGCCACGGCAAGCTACGTTTGAACATCGATCTGCAGGATGACTTCTCGCTGAACCACACACTGTCGCTCTATCTGATGGACACGCTGTCCCTGTTGGACATGGAAAGCCCCACCTATCCGCTCGACATCCTCACACTGATCGAATCCATTCTGGAAAACCCCGACATCATTCTGAGGCGCCAACTCGACGCGCTGAAAACCGAGAAAATGGCGGAGATGAAACAGCAAGGCATCGAGTTTGACGAACGCATCGCCAAGCTGGACG
>JAZKEH010000368.1:3598-9078 GCA_040387155.1 Pseudomonadota bacterium
AGCCGCAGGCAGATTTCATCTACAACACCTTCAATGCCTTCACCGTGCTGCATCCCTGGGTCGGGCACGAGAACATCCGCCCCAAGAGCATCGTGCGCGAGATGGTGGAAAACTTCGTCGACTTCGCCGGCTACATCAAACTCTACGATCTGGAACGCAGCGAAGGTGTGCTGCTGCGGCATATCTCCAGCGTACACAAGGTGCTGGCGCAAACAGTGCCGCCCGCTTTCAAGAATGAAGACGTACTGGAAATTGAAGACTGGCTCGCCGGCTTGTTGCGCGGCACCGACAGCAGTCTGCTGGATGAATGGGAGCGCCTGAAAAATCCCGAGTGGAAACCGCTGGAGGATGACGCCACCAAGGCCGCGGAAGTCATCGACATCACGAAGAACAAGCGTGAGTTCACGGCGCTGATCCGCATAGAAATTTTCCACTTCCTGCGCTCACTCGCAGCCGGCCGTTACGATGCGGCGGCAGCCTTGGTAGCGCCGTGGACTGAAGAGGAACTGCAGGAAGCCACTGCAGCCTACTACTCTCACGAACACGAGCGGATCACGCTGGACCCCGAAGCCCGCAACCACAAACACACCTATATCTCGCAGGATGATGAGAATGGCACCTGGCTGATAAGCCAGGTGTTGGTGGACCCTGCCGGCCTCAATGACTGGCAGGCGACCTTCAGTGTCGACAAGGCACTGGCACGGGAAACGGGGAAACCTGTGCTGGCGTTGATAAGCATCGCCCCTATCGCATAAGCGGACTTTTCTGCCACGTATTAGGGGTTTCACCTGATGCGTTTGCGACACCCCGTGTTGGACTTCAATAGCCGGCTTGCCTATCTTGCTGTTACGCAGCTCACTGTTGTGCCGACTCACGCAGTTGCTCGGCCATACATGACTCCCGCACCCGTCCACCAGAGCATTTGTATGGCCCTGATCATTCCAAGCGAACCGATTGGCAGTATCCCGCGCCCTCTGAAACTCATTGAAGCGTTAAGCACAGCTGGCAGTTCCCACCCGGATATCGAGACTCTGTACGAGGATGCCATTCGCGACACCATTGAAAAAATGGCGGCCACCGGTTCCCTGGTGCTGACAGATGGCGAACAGCGCAAATACCACAATTTCTGGACCTACTCGGTCGAAGGCTCGCGCAACATGGCGCCCGATGGCTTCACGATTCCGTTTGCCGCCGGTCATTCACGTCGCATGCCGCGTCTTACCCAGGGTCCTTTCCGCTACATGCGCTATGCCGACAGTTTCGTGGCCTATGCGAAGCGCTGGACCGCGTTACCGATCAAACAGGCAGTCATCTCCCCCTCTGCACTGAGCCTTATGTATCCCGCGGCGGGTATCGATGGTTATTCGCGCGATGAATTCATCCAGGATCTGCTGAAGGAACACGAAAACGAAATCCGCCTGTGTCTGCAGCGCGGTGCCCACAAGGTGCAGATTGATTTTACCGAGGGCCGCTTTGCGCAGAAGGTTGATCCTTCCGGTGCCTTGCTGCACAGCTTCATTGACCTGAACAACATGGCGCTCGACGAATTCTCCGACGAAGACCGCAAGTCGCTCGGTGTACACACCTGCCCCGGTGGCGACAGGGATTCAACCCATAGCGCCGATGTGGATTATCTCGAATTGTTGCCAAGCCTGTTCCAACTGCACGTCGGCAATTTCTACGTGTCGCTGGCGCGTGAACCTGACAGGCAACGCGTGCTCAAATTCATTGGCAACAATCTGCGATCCGATCAACGTGTCTTTGTGGGAGTCACCTCTCCGATAGATCCGCAGATCGAAACCGCTGAAGAAGTACGCGACCGCGTGCTGGAAGCAGCGGCCTATATTCCTGCCGACCAACTCGGCACCACCGACGACTGTGGTTTTGCGCCGTTCTGTGACGACACATCGACCAGCAGGGAGACTGCCTTCGCCAAAATTCGCGCGCGCATCGAAGGGACGCTGCTCGCAGCAGAACAGATAAGTCGATAGCCATGACAGACGCTGATGATGAAGAAAAGCAACTGCGGACAGTTGCGCTGCAACTCGCCCAAAGCATCCGCTTGGCGCGGCGTCGCGCCGACGAAGATGTGCGACGCGCCAAGGTTGCGCTCGAACTGAAGAACGAGGAACTGGCGCAGCAGAAGGAATGGTTTGAAGTCACGCTGTCGAGCATCGGCGACGCCGTTATCACCACCGACACCGCAGGCCGCGTGACCTTCATGAACCCGGTTGCCGAAGCCATGACGGGCTGGAACCGTGATCAGGCCGCCGGCCAACCGTTGACTACCGTGTTCCATATTCTGGATGAACGTACCCGCAAGCCCGCGATCAATCCCGTCGAGGAAGTATTGCGCGACGGCAAGACAGTCGCGCTTGCCAATCATACGGTTCTGATCGGCAAACACGGTTCCGAAACCGCTATTGAAGACAGTGCTGCGCCGATTCGCAACAACGACGGCAAGATCATCGGCGTTGTCATGGTGTTCCATGATGTACTGGAAAGGCGCCTCGCCGCCAAGACTCTGCGGGAGGAAGGTCGCACGCTTGAACTGCTGAACGTGACAGGTGCGACCATCGCCTCGCAGCTCAATTACGAAGCCGTCGTGAAAATCGTCACAGATGCCGCCACTGAGCTGAGTGGCGCGCAATTCGGCGCTTTCTTCTATACCCGTACCGATGAGGACGGCGAAGTATTCACGCTCAACCATATCTCCGGCGCCGATCGCGCGCTGTTCGATGGCCTGGGACATCCGCGCGCCACTCCGATATTTGCGCCAACCTTCGAAGGCAAGCCTGCCGTCCGTGTTGACGACATCATGGCAGATCCCCGCTACGGCAAGTGGGCGCCCCACTACGGCATGCCGAAAGGACACCTGCCCGTGCGCAGCTATCTGGCAGTGCCAGTGGTCTCGCGTGATGGTTCCGTTATCGGTGGTCTGTTCTTTGGCCATTCCACACCCGGCATCTTTACCGAGCGCAGCGAACGCATTGTGGTCGGCATTGCGGCATACGCCGCCATCGCGCTTGATAATGCCCGTCTGTATGAAGAAGCCCAACGCGAAATCGCCCGTCGCCAAAAAGCAGAAGAAGCCTTGCGTGACGTCGATCGTCGCAAGGATGAATTCCTCGCGCTGCTGGCGCATGAACTGCGCAATCCGCTGGCGCCGATACGCCAGGTGGCCAACCTGTGGAAACAACAAACGCTCAGCGAAGAGCGCATGCGCTGGGCGCAGAATGTGGTGGATCGCCAGTCTGGCCATATGTCACTGCTGCTGGACGACCTGCTCGACCTTTCACGCATCAAGCGTGGCTCTCTGCAGTTGCGCAAGGAATGGATAAAGCTTGCCGGCGTGATCGACGCTGCTGTTGAAGCAGCAAGCCCGCTGATCAGCGCCCGCAAGCACGAACTGCAGGTCGATATGCCGCAGCCGGACCTGCAGCTGCAAGCCGACCCGTTGCGACTGACCCAGGTGCTCGCCAATCTGCTGAACAACGCCGCCAAGTACACCGATCCTGGCGGGAGAATCCGGCTTGCCGTGGCACAGCAGGATGGCACGATCGAGATCAAGGTAGCCGACACCGGCATTGGTATTGCCACCGAACAGCAACCACGCGTATTTGAAATATTCTTCCAGTCCACTGCACCCATCGATCGCGTTGAAGGTGGTCTGGGACTGGGGCTGGCGCTGGTGAAAGGCATCGTCACGTTGCATGACGGCGAGGTGGCGGTAAAAAGTGAAGGCCTGGGAACTGGCACTGAATTCATCGTACAACTCCCGCGCGGAACCGCGCCTGCACAGACAGCAACAGGCAGTGCAAGGCCGGCTGCTGTCAGCCAGCATCGTACACAGCAGCGCATCCTGATTGCGGATGACAACCACGACTCTGCCGACAGTCTCGCGATCTATCTGCGTGGGCGCGGCCATGAGGTTGCCACCGTCTACAGCGGTGAAGACGCCATCAACGCATTCCAGTCTGCGCCGGTGGACTGGATCATCATGGACATCGGCATGCCCAAGCTGAATGGCTATGAAACAGCGCGACGCATTCGCAGCCTGGCACCCGGGCGCACGATAAAGCTGGTGGCTGTTACCGGCTGGGGCCAGGACATCGACAAACAGCTTGCCGCCAACGCGGGATTCGATCATCACTTTACGAAGCCCGCCGATCCGGTCGAACTCGCCGATCTGCTGGAAAAGCAGGCCGTTTCTCCGTCCTAGACCAATTTTGCGCAAGCAAGGGAAGTGTCGGGTTTTTCCCGCTCGACAATTCTGTCATTGCTGTTACTTTGATTCCTTGCCACTGACACACCATCCAGACGCCCACCCACAAATGCCCTCGGAAAAGCTACACGCCGGCCAGTCAAAGCCCTCTGCAGAACTGTTCGCCTTGATGGCCGACTCGGTGCAGGACTACGCCATCTTCCTGTTGGACAGCGAAGGCGGAGTGGCCAGCTGGAATATGGGCGCCGCGGGCATCAAGGGTTATACCGCCGACGAAGTCATCGGCAGGCATTTCTCCATTTTCTATACACCGGAAGACATTGCCCGTGACTGGCCTGCGCACGAGTTGCGGCGGGCGGTGAAGAACGGACGCTTCGAGGATGAAGGCTGGCGCGTCAAGAAAGACGGCTCCCGTTTCTGGGCCAACGTTGTCATTACTGCACTGAAGGATGACGACGGCAACTTGCTGGCCTTTTCCAAGATCACGCGCGATCTGTCCGACCGCAAGTTGGCGGAAGCACGTCTGCGTGAGAGTGAAGAACGTTTTCGCCTGCTTGTCGAAGGCGTCAAGGACTATGCGATCTACATGCTGGATCCGGCTGGCATCGTCACCAGCTGGAACACCGGCGCCCAGGAAATCAAGGGCTACTCCGCGCATGAAATCATTGGCCAGCATTTTTCGCGTTTCTATGCAGCGGAAGATGTAACGGCAGGCAAGCCCGACGCCGAACTGGCGATAGCGCGCCTGCAAGGTCGCGCCGAGGATGAAGGCTATCGCGTGCGCAAGAATGGCACCCGCTTCTGGGCCAGGGTTGTCGTGACCACACTGCTCGATACCCAGGGCAATCTGCGCGGCTTTGCCAAGGTCACGCAGGACCTGACGCAGCGCAAACATGCCGAGGCGCTGGAGAATGTCGCAAAGAACATCAACGAATTCATTGCCGTGCTGGCGCATGAATTGCGCAATCCACTGGCGCCCATTCGCAGCGGTATCAACATATTGAAGGCCGATGCGTTGTTGAAGCCCGGCAGCAGCAAGGTTGTGCAGATCCTCGATCGCCAGAGCAGCCAGTTGCTGCGCATCGTTGATGACATCATCGATGTCAGTCGCATTACCCGTGGCAAGCTGTCGATTGTGCCGCAGGAGGTCAGGATAGCTGACCTCGTCATGCGCGCAGTAGAAGCCGCCCAGCCGGGCATCGACGCCAAGCGGCATAACTTCAGACTCGACCTTACCAATGCGCCCCCCACCCTC
>JAZKEH010000368.1:9094-12495 GCA_040387155.1 Pseudomonadota bacterium
GGTACGACTATCGCAGGCACTGACCAACTTGCTGATCAATGCAACGCGTTACACCGAGCCTGGCGGTGAAATAGAACTCAAGGTATTTGCCGGCTCGCAGTGGGACAACAGCGAAGCTGTCTTCGTCGTCAAGGACAACGGTCGCGGCATTGCAGCGGACCTGATGAGCTCCATTTTCGGCATGTTCATCCAGGGCGGCGACAAACGAAACATTTCCGGCGCCGGACTTGGCGTAGGCCTGGCACTGGCCCGCAGCATAGCGGAACTGCATCGCGGCCGATTGAAAGGCAGCAGCGCTGGAGTCGGCAAGGGCAGTGAATTCACCATGTATATTCCGTTGGCGCCGTTTACGACCACCGCGCCAGATGTCAAAGCTACCCAGACAGTACAAGCTGGCAAGCTGAATATTCTGGTAGTCGACGACAATGAAGACGCTGCCTCGCTACTGGCCAGCTTTCTGGAGTCAGTGGGTCACCAATCGGTCACAGCCAGCAATGGCAACGATGCATTGGCGCTGTTCGACCGGCATCATCCCGACCTGGTGCTGCTGGATATCGGCATGCCCGGCATGAACGGCTACGAACTCGCCCGCCGCATACGCCAGCACCCCTATGGCAAGGCCACGAAGCTGGTCGCAGTAACCGGCTGGGGCAAGGACGAAGACCGCTACCGTTCCAAGGAAGCCGGTATTGATGTCCATCTGGTAAAGCCGGTCGAGAATGAGGAAATTCTCGCGTTGGTCGATACGGCCGGGCTTGCCGCCAACCGCTAGTCTGCTGTTAGCATGAGGCACGATCGCTGCTGAGGATTGCGCCATGGATCTGCTGAAGGGTTCCCACATCCCGCTGTTGCGCCACTGCTGGTATGTCGCGGCCTGGAGTCATGAGGTACCAGTCGGCAAACTCTATGGCCTCACCATCATCGGTCACCCGGTGGTGATCTATCGCAAACAGGACGGCACGCTGGTGGCGCTGGCTGACCAGTGTTGCCACCGCCATGCGCCGCTGTCGCGCGGACGCCTTGAAGGCGACGATCTGCGCTGCATGTATCACGGACTCAAGTTCGACAGCAGCGGACAGTGCATTGAAATTCCCGGGCAGGTGGAAGTAGGCGAGCGCTTCTGTGTGCGTCGCTATGCCGTCAGCGAGGGTGATGGCTGGATCTGGGTGTGGATGGATAGCGTGGAAAGCGCCGACGTCTCACTGATTCCATCTACCACCGGGCCGGACGATCCGCGTTACCACATGCGCAGCGGCAACATCGATTACCAGGCCAACTACCTGCTGGTGAATGACAACCTTACTGATTTCTCCCACATCGCCTTCGTGCATGAAAACTCTTTCGCGCGTGGCACCAGGGACACGGCAGTGTTGCAACCCCGTGTGCAATTGCTGGAGCGCGGCATCCGCGTGACGCGCTGGAACCGCAATCAGCCCAGCCGCACCAACGACCCGATCCATCCTTTTTCCGATGTTTTCATGACCTACGATTTTGTTGTGCCCGGTGTACTGACGATGTTTACCGGCAACTATCCCGCGGGTACCGCCGAAGCCTGTGAGCTCGGTTCACCCGGTGAACGCGAGCCTATTGCGGCGACGTTCACCTCGCAGGCAGCAACACCGTTGACGGCCAACACGACGCGTTACTTTTTCTGCTGGGGTCCGCGCATCGAAGAACATGAGGCCAATCCACAGATCATCGAGATCCTGTGGAAGCTGGCCGGCATGGCCTTTGAGGAAGACCGGCAGATGATTGAAGCACAGCAGCGCAATATCAATTTGCAGACTGGCGCGCCAACGCTATCGATCACTCACGATCGTGGACCTGCTCTGATGCGCAAGGTGATAGAACGTCTGCATATGGCCGAGCCCTGAGCCGGGCACTCTGCCCTCGCAGTGCCGCCTTCGTCACCCTTGTGCGCGGCACCACCTTGGCCAACAGCGTTGCCAGTTGTTCCGGTGGCACGGGCTTGGCGAGATGGTGATCGAAGCCGGCGAAATAGGCCATTTCGCGATCGCGCGCCTCACCCCAGCCGCTCTGGGCAATGATCAGGGTCTGCGCCAGCTGCGGATTGCTGCGTAACTGGCGGCATACTTCGTAGCCGTTAAGACCGGGCAATCCGATATCAAGCAAGATCACATCCGGCAGCAATGCTTCTGCTGCCTGCAATGCCTGCAGGCCATCATGCGCCAACGTGAAATTCAGATAGCCCATGCTTTCGAGCAGCCAGCCCAGAATGCGGCCGGAGTCGACATCGTCATCTACTACCAGTATTTGCAACGACATAAATTTACCCGACTGATACGTTGGTCTTCAGCTGGATGACGTTTCATGCGAGTGGTTTATTCCGCAAGCTCATCAATAATATTTTCCCGGTCGCGCAGCATATTTTCCCGTCTTCGCACTGTCGTGGAACACGCTGCACCAACGTAGCGACTGATTTCCCGACCTATTTCCCTCGCTGGCATATGCCTTGCTTTAACCGGAGTCCACAACCCATACCGGGATGTGCTTTTGCCAATCTGTATGTACTGGAGGTAGTTATGAAAAATCGTAGCAATCAATCTGATAGCAAACGTTCTTCTTCCTCATCATCTTCCGATGACAGTCGACGAAGAGATTCCTCATCCCCATCAAGCAGCAACAGCCGCTCGTCGTCCGGTTCGCAGGGTCGTTCCGGCCAGAACCCTTCGCAATCACATCAGGCTGGCGGCAAGAGCCGTCAGAGCGACGACAGCAGCAGTAGCGACAGTGACAGCGACGACTAGTCAGCCGTAGCCAGTCAATTCACTCGCAATCAAATGTGGAGGCTTTATGCCAAGACAGGACACCCGACAACCAGGAAGCAACAACATCAGCAATCGCGGTTTCGCCTCGATGGATGAGGAAACCCAGCGTGAAATTGCATCCAAGGGTGGCAAAGCTGCCCAGGCCAACGGCAACGCGCACAGGTTCGATTCAGCCGAAGCCCGTGAAGCTGGCAAGAAGGGCGGCCGTAGCAGCCGTCAGGGCAATCCATCTGCCAACAACGTCGAAACGGACGATCCAGGCCGCAGCTACGTTGACGGTGCGTCGAATGTGGAAGGCGACGTCAGCGCAGGCCCAGGCATAAACCCCAATCCGAACCCACCAATGTGGGTCAGTGAAGGGGGTAGACAGCAGGTTGCGCAAGACGGCGCGAGCAGTCGTGGCGATCGTAGTCAGAGCGAACGCGATGACACCGATCGGCAGGGCCGTCCGCAAAATGGTTCGCAAGGGAGCAGCAGCCGTGGTGCTGGCAGTAGCCAGGATCAATCTCGCCATCTGCGGCAAGGCGGTCGTGACAACCAGGGCGACAGTCATTGAGCTGACGTCTGGTTGACTCATTACAACCCGCCAACGACCAAGGCGCTGTCCCGCAA
>JAZKEH010000368.1:12505-19525 GCA_040387155.1 Pseudomonadota bacterium
TTTAATGCAGTGTTCTACAGGGAAGTCACGGGCCGCGAGGCTTATTGCCCACTTACGGCGGTGACTCGCCAGATGGTGTTGCCGACATCGTCAGCCACCAGCAGGTTGCCGCGCGAATCGATCGCGACGCCGACAGGCCTGCCACGCGCTTCCTCTTCTGCATTGAGAAAGCCGGTAAGAATATCGACAGGCATACCGCTCGGCTTGCCATCCGCAAACGGCACGAAGATCACCTTGTAGCCACTCGCCGGTCGCCGGTTCCACGAACCGTGTTGACCAATGAAGGCACCGCCGTGGTAAGACGACGGCCACTGCGTTGCGGTATAGAAAGTGAGTCCGAGCGACGCGGTGTGGGGACCGAGCGCGTAATCGGGCACCAGGGCTTTGTCCACCAGATCGGCGCGTGGCGGTTTCACACGTTCATCGACGTGTTTCCCGTAATAGCTGTAGGGCCAGCCATAGAAGCCGCCCTGCTTTACCGAGGTCATGTAGTCAGGCACCAGGTCGCTGCCAATTTCGTCGCGCTCGTTGACGACAGTCCACAGTTCACCGGTTTGCGGCTGCCAGGCCATGCCATTGGGATTGCGCAGACCGGAGGCAAACAATTCTGTACGGCCATTCGCCGGGTTGATCTCGAGGATTGCCGCGCGGTTCTCTTCTTCCTCCATGCCATGTTCGGCAACATTGCTGTTGGAGCCTACCGTGACATACAGACGCGAGCCGTCGGCAGCGGCGATAACATTCTTGGTCCAATGGTGATTGCGCGCACCGGAGGGTAAATCAGCGACCGCTGCCCCACTGCCGGTGAGACGTGTCACGCCAGTCTGATAATCAAAGCGCACCACGGCATCGGTATTGGCGACGTACAGCGTGTCGTCAATCAACGCCATGCCGAAGGGTGAATACAGATTTTCAATAAACGGCGTTCGCACATCGGCGCTGCCATCGCCATCCGTATCACGCAGTAGCGTAATGCGATTGGCAGTCGGCGCTCCCGCACCGGCAATGCCCATGACCTTGCCCATGATCCAGCCACGAATGCCCCGACTGTCGTCCGGGCGCGGTGGCGCATTGGTCTCAGCGACCAGCACGTCGCCATTGGGCAACACATACAACCAGCGCGGATGATCGAGGCCGGATGCGAATGCGTTGACGCTGAGTCCTGCTGCTGCAGTGGGGCTCTCTCCCGGCTGCCAGCCGACGGCAGGCGCAATATTGACTGTAGGAATCAGCGAAGCATTGGGGGCGGGCAACTGCGGTTGTGCGCCAGTGCCCTCCTCTACTGACACGAGGGCGGACTCACAGGCCGACAGCGACATTGTGAGGATCAACAGCGGGAGCTTTTGGTGGGTACGTTGCATCCCATAGCTTGTAGCAAGAGTTACCTGTGATGAACAGCGGAAGATGCCGGCTTTGCGGCGGGGAAAACATGTCAAAGACGCGTAAAGAATGCCCAATTCAAGGCAGTTTTGCTGCCGACTCCGACCCCCTTGCTAAAGCTTTCTCCTCCCGCTGACGTAGTTTGGCTTGAGCCCGCCGGCACTATTGGCGGGCGATTTCCTACGGATTTTTCATTACATGGAGAGGACCTCATGGGTATCTTTAATCCACGAATCGGCGACACCGGCTCGTCCTTGTTCGCACGTTCCCGTTCCAACGTCTCGCTGCCATCGCAGGAAGCCGCCGATCTGCGCGGCCAGCTGGCCGCCATCTGGCACACGCAGGCCGTCATCGAATTCAAGACCGACGGCATCATCCTCAATGCCAATACCAAGTTCCTCAACACTGTCGGTTACAGCCTCGACGAAGTGCGTGGCCGCCATCACCACCTGTTTGTTGACGACAAATATCGTCACTCGGCTGAGTACCAGAATTTCTGGCAGGAGTTGCGCAACGGCAAGGCACAACAAGGTGAGTTCCGTCGTGTTGGCAAACAGGGCAAGGCCGTGTGGATCAATGCGTCGTACACGCCAATTCGCAACGAGCTCGGTGTTGTCTTCAAGATCGTCAAATACGCCAGCGACATCAGTGACCAGAAATTGCAGAACATGGATTACAAGGGCCAGCTCGGCGCCATCAACAACAGCCAGGCTGTCATCGAGTTCACGCCAGAAGGCAACGTGCTACATGCCAACAAGCTGTTTCTGCAAACGCTGGGTTATGAGCTGGCTGAAATCACCGGCAAGCATCACAGCCAGTTTGTCGACGGCAATGAACGGCAAAGCGAGGCCTACAAAAAATTCTGGACCGACCTTGGCAACGGCAACGCCAACACGGGGACCTTCCGTCGCGTTGACAAAGCTGGCAGGGATGTCTGGATCAACGCCACCTACACGCCGATCAAGGACACTGACGGCAAGGTGCTGAAGGTCGTCAAATACGCGCGCAATATCACTGAAGAAATTGTGCAGAGCCACGACAACCAGGGCCAGATCAAAGCGATCCGCAGTTCGCAGGCGGTCATACAATTTGCCGTTGATGGCACCATTCTCGACGCCAATGAACTGTTTCTGCTGGGCACCGGCTATTCACTGGACGAGATCAAGGGCAAGCACCACCAGTTGTTTGTCGACCCCGAATACCGCAACTCAGCCGAGTACCGCCATTTCTGGCTGGACCTTGCGGCTGGCAACGTCAAGAGCGGCGACTTCCGTCGTATCACCAAGGCCGGCAGGGAAATCTGGATGCACGCGAACTACACGCCCATCTACGACATCAATGGCAAGGTCTGCAAAGTCGTCAAATACGCGACTGACATTACCGAACAGAAACGCACCGTGCAGGAACTGACGCGCATCATCGACGCCGTCAACCAAGGTGACCTGAGCCAGCGCGCTGTTTGCGATTGCGTGAATGCCGACAACCAGAGCATGCGCAAAAACATCAACCTGATGCTGGACACGATTACCGAACCGCTGGATGAAGTGTCGAACGTCATGAATGCGGTGGCGCAGAAAAACCTGACGCTGGAAGTCACCGGCAACTACCAGGGCAGCCTGCGCGTGATGAAGGACAATGTGAATCTGGCGTTGCAGCAGCTGCGCGATTCGTTGTTGCAGGTAAGGGCCAGCGCAAGTTCTGTGAAAAGCAGTTCCGCTCTCATTGCCGGCAACAATCAAGAGCTGAGCCAGCGCGCTGAAGAAGATTCCGCCAATCTGGAAGAGACTGCCGCTGCAATGGAGCAAATGACGGCGACAGTCGAGCAGAACACCAACAACTCCAAACAGGCAGAAGTACTGGCGCGTGAAGCGCGCACGCGTGCTGAAGCCGGCGGCGCCGTCGTCAAGGATGCAATTGCCGCGATGGAAGCGATCAACGATTCCAGCAAGAAAATCTCCGAGATCATCAGCGTTATCGACGCGATTGCCTTCCAGACCAACCTGCTCGCCTTGAATGCTGCAGTTGAGGCAGCGCGTGCCGGCGAACAGGGTCGCGGCTTTGCTGTGGTGGCGGATGAAGTGCGCAGTCTCGCCGGCCGTAGTGCAACCTCAGCCAAAGAGATCAAAGGCCTCATTGCCGACAGTACTGCCAAGGTCAATCACGGCTCTACACTGGTCAACAAGTCTGGCCAGACGCTGGGCGAGATCCTGACAGCCGTGCACAAGGTCAGCGATGTTGTGGAAGAAATCATGTCGGCCACGCTGGAACAAAATTCCGGCATCGACTCCATCAACAAGGCGATCCAGGAACTGGATCAATCGACACAACGCAACTCTGCTGTCGCCGAGGAAGCCTCCAGCAACAGCACGCACATGGGACAGTTGGCAGACCAATTGAACGACCTGGTAGCCAGCTTCCGCATCTGAACCCCCGCAGTACTCCTCCTCGGGTAGCCGCTGTTCTGCCGTACCAACCAGTACGGCAGGACAGGGGTTTTTTGCATTGTGGTTAGACGGAGAATTGCATGGCGCCGCAGTTTACTCGCCGTCAGCGAATGCGGTAAAAATGGAACTGCCGTTCTCGATTCACAAGGAATCATCATGTTGCCTCCCCAGCGCTCCCGTCGCCGGCTGTCGATTGCCATCAGGGCGCTAAGTGTCGTTATTTCCCTCGTTTCACTGCCTGTAGTTTCGCTGGGCGCCACCAGTCTGGCAGGCAAGGTCGTCGATTCGAACGGCAAACCGCTTGCGCAGGCACAGGTGCTCTTCGATCGCCAGGAACCGGCGCAAGGCGCCAGTGTGGTGACGGTATTTACTGACAGTGATGGCGCCTTTGCGTTTCCCGGTGTGTTTGCTGAAAACATCAATGAGACTGCCGACATCACGGTGCGTTCACTCGGCTACAAACAGATTGATCGCGTGCTACACGACAACGGCGCTGCGGTGACGATCAACTTCGTGGTGACTGCCACCGACAACCAGATCGACGTAGCGCCCGCCTCTGCCTGGCTGGCCCGCATTACCGATCGCGAAGAGAAATCGAAATTCATCATGAGCTGCATCGACTGTCATCAGGTGCCGGCTTCCGAACAACGCAGCTATGCGGCGTCCATCGCCGACATGCACGCAGCCGATCCGCTGAAGGCGCGCACTGACAGCTGGAACATGATCGTCAAGTACATGAACTTCCTGTCGGCGTGGGAATTCGGTCGCGGCCGCCGCAATGATGGTGAGAAGCAGGACACCGAAGCCGTCTACGACGTCGAGAACGGCACTGAAGTCGCCGACCTGATGGCGCGCGTATTCGACGACCGTCTCGACCACATCAGCGGCTATAGCTGGGGTGCCCCGCTGATTGCCAATGCCAATACCCGCATCTGGGAATATGAGTTCGAGCACCCCAATGCTGTGCGTGAAGCGATGCTGCTCGGCTCTCCGCAACAGTTGTGGGTGGCTGACGTATCAGCCAATCATCTGTTCACCGTCGATATCGTTACCGGCAAGCGCGAGACCCACGAAGTACCCACTGATGTACTGATGAGCCCGCACTCGATGCACCGTGGTGCTGACGGCTCACTGTGGGTCACACCGCTGTTCAACAGCATTGTCGGTCACCTTGATGTGAACACCGGCAAGTGGCAGACGTGGCGCCTGCGTACAGCAGATGGCAAGAACCCCGGCATTCATGATTTGAGCTTCGGCTGGGAACATGAGCTGCTGACCGACGCCGATGGCCGTGTCTGGTTCTCCGACATTGGCAACAACTCAGTGGGCTATTTCAATCCGGCCGATGGCCAGTCCGAAATCTGGCCGGCCCCGCCTTCACCGGGTCGTCCGGGGCGTACGTCGCTGTACGGTCTCAGCATGACGAAGGACCACAAGCAGGTCTGGTACAGCCAGCTTGGCAACGGCACCTTCGGCGGCTTTGACATTGAAACGAAGCAATACATCGGGCCGTTCCAGTTGCCCGATCCCAATGCCGGCCCGCGTCGCATTTCGATCAGCGACGATGATGTGCTGTATCTCGCACTCTATGGCAGCGGCCAGTTGGCCGAGTTTGATACGAAGACGCGCGAAATGATCGGCATCTACGATCTGCCCGATACGGCGAGTACGCCATATGCGACGACGTGGGATCCGGTCCGCAAAGTCGTCTGGATCGCCGCATCCAACAATGACGTGATCTACCGCTTCGATCCGAAGGACAAGAGTTTTGGTGTGTTGCCGCTGCCGCGCGAACAAACCTTTCTGCGCATGATTGATGTCGATCCCGAGACCGGCGTACTGGTGACGTCGTACGGCAACATCGTCGACATCGTACAAGGGCCGCGCATGGCGCTGGTGATTGATCCGGGTGACAACGCCTATCCGAAACCGTTCATGCTCGATGGCTCCGGCCAGCGTCAATAACACGGAGCCCTTGCATCATGCGTAACCTCAATACGGTTTTATTTTTCTTGCTTGCATTGCTGACACTCCCTGCCCGCGCGCAAGACGCGGGTGAAAAGATGCTCGACGCAGCGCGTTGCTATGCATGCCACCAGCGCACGGACGCGTCGCTCGGCCCGCCATGGCAGGCGATTGCTGCCCGTCATGCATCCAATGATGCGGCGCAGAAGGAGCTCACCCTCGATGTGCTGGCCCGCAAGATTGTCAGCGGTGGCGGCGGCAACTGGGGCGATGTGCCGATGGTGCCGAACCAGTGGGTATCCATCGAAGAAGCCCGCGCGATGGCGACGTGGATATTGAATCTTCCGGCAGCGCGCAACTGAACGGCTGCCCACCCAATTTTATTCAGAGGAAACACCATGAGACGTCGTCACTTTCTTGCTGGCGCTGCCGGCAGCTTCGCCTTGCTGCAAACCACCACCTTGCCCGTCTTTGGCGCAGTAGCCAGTGAAGGCAAACTGAAGCAATCCGTCGCGCGCTGGTGTTTCGACATGGTGCCGTTCCAGCAACTGGTATCGGCGCTGCAGGACATGGGTGTCACCGGCATGGACTTCGCTGGTGTCAACGACTGGCAGTACTGCAAGGAACACGGCATCTTGCCGTGCATGGTGCAAGGCGCCGGTCATTTTCTGCCGGCCGATCCTGCCAGCGGTCGCCGCTACGGCAAAGCCTTTGGCTGGAACAAACCCGAGAACCATGAACAGCTGATCAAGAACGCCAACTCGTTTGCCGGACTGGCTTCCGACGCCGGCGTGCCGAACATCATCGGCCTGTTTGGTGATCGTGAAGGCATGAGTGATGAAGAAGGCATCCGCAATTGTGTCGCCGGTATCAAGCAGATCGTGCCGATGCTGGAAGAGAAAAAGGTCACGCTGGCCATCGAAGTGCTGAACAGTATCGTTGATCATCCTGACTACATCGGCAACAACACGGCCTTTGGTCTGGAAGTGTGCAAGCAGGTGAATTCAGAGCGCGTGAAGCTGGTGTATGACGCGTACCACATGCAGATCATGGAAGGTAATCTGATCAGCACGCTGCGCAACAACATCGACTACATCGCGCATGTGCACATTGCTGGCGTACCTGGTCGTCATGAAATCGACGAACGGCAGGAAGTGAACTGGCGGGCCATTGCCGAGACGTTGGCGGATCTGAAATTCCAGGGCTATGTGGCCCATGAATGGATACCGAC
>JAZKEH010000369.1:0-606 GCA_040387155.1 Pseudomonadota bacterium
TTGCGGTGACTCAGCATGGCGCCCTTCATGATGCCTGTGGTGCCGCCGGTGTATTGCAGTACAGCGAGATCATCAAGACTGAAGCCGGTCGCAAGCGGGGCCGCCTGTTGCATGCGCGCGGCTCCTTGCTGCAGTACATCGCGCAACGACGTCACTGCACTGAAGTGAGCTGGTTTGATCAATTGTTTGACATAGCGAACAACGAGATTTGTCAGCCGACCTTTGACTGGCCCCAGCAAATCACCCACTTCCGTCACCACAACCTTCCTTACTGACGTAGTCGGAATCGCACCGGCTGCGTTATTGGCTACATTGGCCAGTACGATCATCAGGTTGGCACCGCTGTCCTGCAGCTGGGACTGGATTTCGTACGGGGTATAGAGAGGATTGATATTGACGAGGACACCACGCGCCTTCAGCACACCAAGCGCGACAACAGGAAACTGCAACAGGTTCGGCAACATCAGTGCCACCCGGTCACCGGGCTGCAGCTGGTGAACATGCACCAGCCAGTGGGCAACGCAGTCGCTGAGGTGGCCCAGTTCGGCAAAACTGAGACTGGTACCCATGCAGGTGTAGGCTGGCTGCGTGCCAAATTGAATAGCG
>JAZKEH010000369.1:616-2055 GCA_040387155.1 Pseudomonadota bacterium
CCTTCTGCACGATGTTCCGCCGTATTGGTTCCACCGGTCGTGCTCCCCCTTGAACGGCTTTTTGCAACCGTCTACTCAACTGCTCTTGTCAACCGCTCTTGAATCTTTGCCTGCCGGCCTTATTGATGCGGTGGCAGGCGAGGCAACGCGATTCTAGCAGTTTGACGAATGCGTTACGCGATTACAGGAACTTTAACGCATTCTGTTGTGCCTAAGTCTTCGAGCCCGTAATCAGGCTGTTATTTTTCACCCGTTAAAGCGAGGATTTGATGAAAGCGACCACACTTTTTGCAGGCATGCTCACGCTGACCCTGGGCCTGACTCCACTTGCAGCAATCAGTGCTCCCGACTATCTCAGTTTCAAAACGGAAGACGAAACCAACAACATTGAAATTTTCAAGTCGGCCAGTCCTTCCGTCGTGTTCGTCACCAATAGCGCGCTGTATCGCCCGAATCCCTTTGCGTTGAATGTGCAGGAAGTTCCGCGGGGCAGCGGCACCGGCTTCGTGTGGGACAAGAGCGGCATAATCGTGACCAATTATCATGTCATTGAAAACGCCGACCGTCTCACCATCACCATGCAGGACCAAAGCACCTGGGATGCCGAGTTCATCGGCGGATCTGCCGACAAGGACCTGGCAGTGTTGCGCATCAAGGCACCGGCTGATCAGCTGGTGCCGCTGCCACTGGGTGATTCTGGCGCCCTTGAAGTCGGTCGCAAGGTTATCGCCATCGGCAACCCTTTCGGTCTTGATACGACAATGACGGTCGGCGTCGTCAGCGCACTTGGTCGTGAAATCAACTCGCTGACCAATCGCACCATCCGGGATGTGATCCAGACCGATGCGTCGATCAACCCCGGCAACTCCGGCGGCCCGCTACTGAATTCGCTGGGCCAACTGATTGGTGTGAACACGCAGATCATCAGCCCGAGCGGCGCCAGCGCCGGCATTGGCTTTGCAATTCCCGTCAACACCGTCAAACGCGTGGTACCGCAGTTGGTGCAATACGGCCAGGAAATCCGTCCCATTATTGGCATTGCCAATCTGGCTCCTGACACGTGGACCCGCCAGCAAGGCATTAAGGGCGTGCCTGTCATTGAAGTAACGCCCAACCTGCCAGCGGCGAAGGCAGGCATGGTGGGGGCTCAGCAGAATTGGCGCGGCGAAATTATCCTGGGCGACATCATCACCGAAGTGGACGGCATCAAGGTGGATTCGCAGGATGACTTGCTGAATATGCTGGAGCAGCATTTGCCGGGTGATACGGTGAAAGTTGTTGCTGAGCGGGAAGGCAAGCGGATGGAATTTCCGATTGTATTGGCTAGTCCGGACAATGACTGAGGTTTGAATTTTTCTCGCTGGATTCTCTTTGCTTAGAGCCTGGCCCAAGGCGGGGACAGGCTTCTGGGACCGCTACAAGCACGTCCATGTGCGCTG
>JAZKEH010000370.1:0-3331 GCA_040387155.1 Pseudomonadota bacterium
TTACTATCTCAATTTCAAATCAGGCTGGCAGTTGCGGCCGAGGTCTTTGCTGGCATTGCAGAAACTTTGCGTCTGGCGAGAGCAGCGCGCCCGCAAACGCAACCGCCCGCGTAGCTGGATCTTGAAGGACGGTTCACTGTTCGCGATTGCCAATTCGATGATCACGAACAAATCGCAGTTGGCTGTGGTGGAAGAAGTCAGTGAGAACTTTGTACGCCACGAGGGAGATGCGGTGCTTGCGCTGGTGCAGGAGGCAATTGCAGCCAACGAGGCCGATTGCCCACCACGCCAGCCACCACCGTTGACGAACCCGCAGAAGCAGCAGCTCAAACGTATGCAGGAGTTGGTGGAAAGCAGGGCGCAATTGCTGGGAATTCCGCCTGAAATGCTGGGTCGCAAGCGGGTGCTGTTGCCGTTGCTGTACGCGACGCTGTTGTTGCTGCCCGGCGAGAAGCTTGCCGACTCTTCCATACCGGAGGAACTGCAGGGCTGGCGTCGCAAGGAAATTCTGGATCCTTTGCTGGAACTGTTATGTCCATGACAACGCCTGCTACCAAGAGTGAATTATGCACGGTCTATCGCAGCAGTCGCGAAGCGGAGCTGTATGTCTACGTTCGACGTGCTGATGCACTCAGCAAACTGCCACCCGAGTTGCTCGACAAACTCGGCTCCACATCGGAAGTGTTGACGTTGAAGCTGACACCGGATCGCAAGCTGGCGCGCGTCAAGGCAACCGACGTCTTGGCTGCTATCGCCGCCAAGGGCTACTACCTGCAGTTACCGCCGGATTTCAACCCATCGCGTTTCACGCAAGGGGGCTAGCATGAGTTCGCGACCGTTTTGGGAAAGCAAGAAACTGTCGGAGATGACACGCCCGGAATGGGAGTCGCTCTGTGACGGTTGTGCCAAGTGCTGTGTGCATAAACTGGAAGATGAAGACACCGGTCTCGTGCATTACACCGCCGTCGTGTGCCGCTATCTCGACCAGAACAAATGCCAATGCACGGTCTATTCAGAGCGCCGCAAACTGGTGCCGACCTGTTTGCAGTTGCAGCCGGAGGAACTCGATCAGTTGCACTGGATGCCTTCGACCTGCGCCTACCGGTTGTTGCATGAAGGCAAGGGGCTGCCGATCTGGCACCCGTTGATTACCGGCAACCGCAAGGAGATGATCCGTCAGGGTCACACCGTGACCGGCAAGGTGATCTCCGAAGACTATGTGCATGAAGAGGACTGGCAGGATCACATCGTGCCGTGGGCTTGATGAAGAGTAACGTGGGCTTGAACATGACCAGCAGAGAAGGGGAGTTCAATGGAAGCCGCTGATTACCGCCTGGCCTGGGTGATTTACTGCATCGCCGGTACCGTGCTGGCACTGTTGTGCTGGCGTGTCTTGCAGAAATATGTGCTGCGCGAATTTGCCTACTTCCTGGAATGTATTCTGCTGGCGCTGATGTTTACGCCAGCCTATGTGCTGCCTGATCAAACCATCATGGCGCCGGCATTGATCGTTTTTGTAATGGATGCAATCACGATAGAGCCGAAGGCAGCGATACGCGCGCTGATTCCGTTGGTGTTGGCCTTGATGGCGGCTTTCCTGGTAGCAGTGGCGCTTTCGTTGATCCACCGCTGGCGCTTACGCCGGCAACCAGCACAGCAGTAGGCCGCCTTCATCGCGAAGGCTGGTCTGTAATGTCAGACGGTTTCGCTGGCCGCCGGATCCGTATTTTTCCCAAGCAGGTCGTACTTGCGCAGATAACCACGCAATTGGTCGTAGGTAAGATCCAATAGCTTCGCTGCCTTGCGCTGGTTGTACTGACATTGGCGCAGTGCTTCGTTGAGGATGCGGATTTCGTAGTCCTGCACTTGTTGCTTGAATCCCAACGAACTGATTACCACTTCTTCCTCGTTCGACATGGCCGAGGGCTCAATGCCGCTTCTTGCCAATGCATTCATCGCACCGGGCTTCACACGACTTAACGGGCGGTAGGGTGATGCGAACGGATCGAAGTTGACTTCCTTCACAGCCTGGTCCGGATCGTCGCATTGGTAAACACAGCGTTCGACCACGTTCTTCAATTCGCGAATGTTGCCGGGCCAGTCGTATTCAAGCAGGGCATTGGCAGCGCTTTTGCTGAAGCCGGGAAAATATTCGCGGCCAAGTTCCTTGATCATGTTGATTGCAAAGTGGCGCGCAAGAATCGGAATGTCATCGACGCGTTCACGCAAGGGAGGCAACGTGATGACATCGAAGGCGAGACGGTCCAGCAAGTCTTCGCGGAATTTGCCGCTGGCTGCGCATTGCGGCAGATCCACGTTTGTAGCCGCGACGATTCTCACATTCACTTCCAATGGTTTGCTGCCGCCCAGGCGTTCTATTTCGCCATACTCAACGACACGAAGAATTTTTTCCTGCACCACCATTGACGTGGTTGCGAGCTCATCAAGAAACAGCGTGCCGTTGTCGGCGCGTTCGAAATAACCTTTCTGCTGTCGGGTGGCGCCAGTAAAGGCCCCTGCCTCATGTCCGAACAACTGGGATTCCAGCAGACTGTCATTGAACGCCGCACAATTGATCTTGACGAATTCCTGCTGCCAGCGCTTCGAAAGATAGTGGAGACGGGCTGCTATCAGCTCCTTGCCGGTACCGCGCTCACCGATGATCAGCACCGGTTTGTCGAGAGGGGCCACCTTGGAGACATGCTCCTGCATCTGCAGAAAGCTGAAGGACTCGCCAAGCATGCGGTCAGTGGGTTCGGTGGAAAGGCTCATAGGGCTTCCGGAGCAGTCTTGTAAAGGGCTGTTGTGGCAGGACGCGGCGAAAACTACCACATGTTGGTGTGATTCCAAATGGCGCGCTGGTTGTCCAAAGCCAGCCAAAAAAATAATGTCTTTACGATCAATGGGATGTGGCCAATTTCGGAGTTGGCACAACCTCTGCTTTGTCCTCAACCGTGGATGGCAAACGCAGCCATTCAAGGTCTCAGGCAATACCGCTTCAGAAGAGCTTACAGAGGAATTTATGCAACGCATCGTAACGGCAAGTTTGTTAATCACCAGCCTGGCTTTGGGTGGCTGCGTGTTTGCGCCCGGTGGCCCAGACGGCTGGGACGGCGAAAGAGACGAACCCACGATCGGCCAACAGCTGATTGACCTCGATCGGGCTCGTGACAGCGGCCTGATCAGCGATGCTGAATTCGAACGAACTGATCAATCTGGACTAACTCTGCTCGCGCGGGCTGTTCAGAAATTTGAGCGACAGCAACGCGTGGTGTGTTGTAGTGTGGGCTTCAGCTGCGGAGATTGCAGGCTGAAGCCTGGACTTCAGAAG
>JAZKEH010000370.1:3341-12469 GCA_040387155.1 Pseudomonadota bacterium
ATCCTGGATTCCGCGGATTGAGCACGGCATTCATGACCAAACCTTTTATGACCAACCTCTTTACAACCAACCAACTCACGATCAACTAACGTCACTGCAACAAGGAGGCCACATGGGCATCTTTTCAAGACTGTCAGACATCATCAACTCCAATATCAATTCACTGCTCGACAAAGCCGAGGATCCCGAAAAACTGATCCGTATGGTCATTCAGGAAATGGAAGAAACCCTGGTCGAAGTCCGCAGCACCACTGCCAAGATCATTGCCGACAAGAAGGAACTGCTGCGTCGCAACGACAAACTGGCCAAGCAGGCTGAAGACTGGCAGTCCAAAGCCGAGCTGGCACTGACCAAGGGTCGGGAAGACCTGGCCAAGGCTGCATTACTGGAAAAAGCTTCCGTCAATGAAGTTATTACTTTGGTGAAGGAGGATCTGGTGAAGCTGGACGAATCACTCAAAAAGCTGAGCCATGAAATAGAACAACTGCAGGCCAAGCTGAACGATGCACGGGCACGCCAGAAGGCAATCCTGATGCGCGTCAATGCCACGCAGTCACGTCGGCAGGTCAATGACGCCCTCTACAACAGCAACTTTGACAGCGCACTTAACCGTTTCGAACACTTCGAACGCAAGATAGACTCTATGGAAAGCGAAATCGAAGCGACCGGTCTGGGCAAGAAGGGCATTGCGGCGGAATTCGACGCGCTGGAAAAAGAAGGCAAGATCGACCAGGAACTTGCTGCCCTCAAAACAAAAATGGAAAAGAAATAAGCCATGGCCGCCATCATCGGAAGTTTGACGGGATTGCTGGTATGCAGCGTCCCGTTATTCTGGATCTTCATGCACTACAAGTACCGTGACCGCAAGACTTCGGGTTTCACCGAAGATGAATCACGACAGTTGCGTGAATTGCTGGATATCGCCGACAGCATGGCAGACCGTATCAAGACGCTTGAATCGATTCTTGATGCGGAGGCACCGGACTGGAGAGAGCAGCATGACAAGGAATAAGCGCACGCTGCAGCTCGACAAGGTCAATGCCAAGTGGTTGGGAGTCTGTGCAGGTGTCGCCAATTTTCTGGAAGTGGAAGCATGGACAGTCAGGCTGGTATTTCTGGGCTCCTGCTTCTTCGGTGGCTGGTTCCTGATACCACTCTATTTCATTGCCTGGTATCTGCTCGATGAAAAATCGGGTGAGTTGAAGGATGCCATCATGGAAAACCAGGCCGTCAGACATTTTCGGACTGTCGACTATCGCAAAAAGCTTTATCGCAATACGCGGGACGGCAAGGTATTCGGGGTGTGTGCAGGCATCGCCGACTATCTGGAAGTCAGTGCATTCGCTGTACGGTTAACCTTCATACTGCTGACTGTTCTCACCGGCTTCCCGATACTGTTCTACGTCGGTGCCTTGATGGTGCTGGAGAAGAAGCCGATGGGGGAATACCAGTACGAAGCACGCAGCCGTACCTGGACCACACAGTTCAGTCGTGACCCAGAGAGTGAGCCCGAAACTCCCAGGCAGGCACGGACAGCCGGAGCAGCGGGTCCATCGGCAGGAGCCAGTACAGGACCGCGCCAGTTCAATGAATCACGTCGCAGCGAAAGCAAGCAGGCGCGTGACCATTTCTCGAAACGCCGTGAATTCCAGTACTGCGCCCGCAAGTTCGCTGCACTGCAACAACGATTGGCGCGATTGGAGGCTTATGTCACCTCCAATCGGTTCAAGCTGCATCGGGAATTCAAGAACATGTCTTGATCGGCGTTGGTGTCGGAGCATTCCGGCACCACTACGCTACGCGTTTTCCGGAAATATCCCTCATACTGGTTGACCAAAGCGGCAGCGCAACTCCACTGGCATTGCCAATTCGCCGTGGCCTATACTCCCTGCGCCTTGCTTGCACCACCTTTATCAACCTTACCAATCAGGGATAAAACCATGAAAAAACTGAAACTGGCCGCAGGTCTTTCGTTCGCTCTGCTCGGCTCCATGCTGGGCCAACAGGTACTGGCACAGGATCCGGTCATTGGTACTGCCGATGAATCGCTCTTTACTGATGCAGATCCAATCAAGCACAAGAACAAGCAGGCAGCGCTGCATATCATGCGAGAGCTACTGCAGTGCAACCAATGGTCGAATGCCGGTAACTGGCTGACCGACAAGTACATACAGCACAATCCGAATGCGGCATCCGGCCTGCAGGGTGTTATTACATTCTTTACAACAGTGATGAAGCGTCAGCCTTCGGCGGATTGTTCCAAACTGACAACGCCGATCGTTGCTGTGCTTGCTGACGGCGATTTTGTGACGGTAGTGATTCCGCGCGAATATGACCATCCGGTCAACAAGGGCCAGTAGTACAGCACGACCTGGTTTGATATGTGGCGCTTTGTTGACGGCAAGGCCGATGAGCATTGGGATCCGGCTACGATCACGCCACCGGCTCCTCCTGCTGCGAAATAAAGAGATATTTTCGATAGTGTTCACTGGCTGCCGATTGAGGCAGCCAGTGAGTTGTTTCAGTTACTCCAGAGTGACTGAATGTAGTACGGCAAAAATACTGATACGCCATCAATGCGCTTGATTGCGCCGTCTTCGATCTTGAAAAGATCCAGATGCCCACGTGAGTTGGGATATTCAACCTGTACCGCCAACGGCTTGCCATCCAGCGTTGTGTAATCGACATAGCGCGCAGCATGGTCTTCCAGTGACAGCGCAACCACGACGCCGGTTTCTTCGTTGACGACCGGATAGCGGCGTCCACGAATGCGATCAACCGGCTTGTACACACCAGCCTTCAATTGCGCTTCACAACCTTGTACGGCTTTGGCGGCCCAATAATCACCGCTGGTCGTGTTAACGCCATTGAGCGATGCCGAGCAATCAGCAGCAAGCGAGGTGAACACCTGGCCGTTGTTCTGTTGTTTGCTGTTGAAGTAGCCATCGACCAAGGCAATCATTTGCTCCCGACTGCGGCGTTTTGCGGCAGGCAGCGTTGCCGAGAAGCTCGCATCCCGCTTGTAGGTGTCGACCTTGGCGAAGACTTCTGGCTCGCCTTCACGACCGAGAAAACTTTCTACTTCGGTGATCTGCTTGCCGACTACTTTCAGCCGTAACCCATGATAAGCAGCCTGGCCATGCTCAGAGGTTATGCCGTACCAGACGATGTTGCCCGTTGTTGCATCCGGCAACATCAGACCTTCACCAACGATTGCAGGACCGGCGCCCCAGAAGCCATCGCCAATCATCATGGCGACATTGTTCTCGGTGTAACGCACGGCATCGCCCCATGGCAATTTTGAAGAGTCCTGTTGGGCAACGTCGCGCAGATAGGCTGCAGCAATGTCGGTCAGGCACTTGTTGTCACAGGCAGGTGCCTGAGCAAGGGTAGCAGAGGCCAATATGGCCAGAGTTGTGCCAATGGCAAGTTTAAGTGAATGCATTTTCATCAGGATGTCCTTGGCCACTTAGCGGGTCTGGAAGTCGGTATTGGATTGCGCGAATGGCGATGGCATGAAGTAGGGCACATAGGTAAATACCGCTTCAATGCGCGAAATCTTGCCACTGCGAATTTTGAAGGCTTCCAACAAGCTGATCGAGTTTGGCCACTTGAGAACAGTCTTCATTTCACGACCGTCAGTCAGTTTGTAGGTATCAAATGTATTGGCATGATCGAAGAAACCGCTGGCAACAACGATACCGCGCTCTTCATCGATCAGCGGGTAGCGGCGTTCGCGAATGCGTTTGTTGATGCGATAGATGCCCAGCCTGAATTGCGCTTCGCAGCCTTGCGCGACACTGGCGGAGCCGCCGTTGGTGGTTGTGCTGACACCATTCTCCAGGCGACCACAGTCTTCAGCGAACTCGGTAAACACCTGACCATCATTCAATTCCACCGTGCTGAAATAGCCGTCAGCAACTGATACCAGACGTTCACGTGGTTTCCATTCATCGGGTCCCAGGATGTCGTTCCAGGTTGTGTCATGGGTAACCTTGTCAGGATCACCGAAAGGCTTCGGCATGTCGGGCAGGCGGTTGACGATGGTTTCGATCTCGGTGATCAAGTTGCCTTCCACCTTGATGCGCATTGCCAGGTAGGCGGGATTACCGTGCTCTTCAACAATGCCGAACCAGGCTGCGTTGCCGGTTTGTGCATCGGCAACTTCCAGCGCTCCTTCTCGCACTTTGGAGATCGTGCCCCACAGTCCGTCGTTGCCCACGGGCATGACAACATTGTTTTCGGAAAAAACTGCATCGGACGCAATGCGTGCGCTGGCGAAGTCGCGATCGGCAAGAGCTTCAATATAGTTGCGGGCAAAACCGATCAGGCACTCTCGATCACACGTTACCTTGATGACGGCGCTGGGTTGGCCAGGTGCCTGTGCGAACGTATTGCCGGTGAATGCCAGTGTTGAAACCGTTGCGATGGTGAAAAAAATTCTTGTTCTGGTTGTCATGATGATATTCCTTTGGAAAACCGGAGGGATGCTGTTGGCAGTGTGTTCAAGGCAGGGGGACTGCATACAGCATTGCTGGAGGAGGCTCCTGGCCTTTGAGATTTGGATCCAGCAAATATTTGATATTGGTCTTGGCCACATAAGCTGTGTTGCCGACGATGGTGGCAGCGGGCGACGATTCCAGGTCATCACGCAGCACGGTCATAGTTGCGGTGTCGCCTTCAATGTTGACGACGCTCAAACGCCCAACGGTGCCTTCTGCCTGGATAAAGCGATTGCCGCTGATCAAACGCATGCCATCAGGACCACCCAACTGATGCGAGACTTTCAGGTCAGTCAGAGCGCCCATGCTGCCATCGGCATTCAATGCCACGCGAAACAGTTTTTGGCTGCGTACGTTATTGACGTACAGCGTGCCGTCAGCACTGAAAGCGAGACCGTCGATGCCAATGAGTGCCGCGTCGCTGCCGGCTAGGGCAAGTGCATTGGCACCCGGTTTCAGCATGAACAAGCGACCATTCGATGTATCTGAGGCGTAGGCAGTGCCGTCTGCTGCGACAGTAATGTCGTTGCAAGCAGAGGCGGGCGGTGGGAAGTCGTAGCTGCCATTGAAGGCTCCACTGGTCAGATCAAACGCTTTCAGCGCGCTGACACCCTGCGAGCGTTCGGGGCCGAAAAAGTTCGGAGCTGAGCACAGCCACAGCGTGTTGGATTTTTCATCGGCCAATACTCCGAGAATACTGAGGATGCCATTGGTGTCGTCGAAGCGTATCCACGGGTGGGCTTCAGCAGCGCCGGGCTCCGCGCGATAGACGATGCCTTTGGTGCTGCCGGAAATCACACTGCCATTGGAAGTGGATGTAATGCTTTCCGGAAATACGCCGGTATCCATGATGCGGATATCAGGCAGTGCAGGTTGCGCGTTGGCGCAAGCGCCAAGCAAGGTCACAGCAGCAACGGTAATGAATTGGGAAGAAAGGAGTTTCATGATTGGACCTTTGTGCTGCGTCTGCGCAGCGTTGTTCGAGATGGCGTTGGGATGTTTTTTATTGGTTATCCAGCCACGGTGAAGCCATGCCATAGGGCACTGTCACGAAGACGGATTCGATCTGTTTGATCTTTCCATCATCGATCTTGAACAGCTCCAGTAGATAGAATGAATGCGGATAACGAATTGGGGATTTGATTGTGCGGCCATCGGTAAGAGTGTACTCGCCGAGTACACCGGAATGATCGATGAAAGCAGCCGCAAGCACGAGTCCGCGCTCTTCATCTACCAGCGGATAGCGGCGCGCACGCAGGCGATCGTCGTAGCGGTAATTGCCTTGCTTGAACTGTTCTTCACAACCGAGCGCCCCGACTGATGTGAAATCCACTGACGAGTTGTGCGTGGTCTTGGTGCCGTTCTCAACACGGTCGCAGTCCTCTGCAAATTCGGTATAGAGCGTGCCATCGTTAAGTTGCAGCGTGTCGAAATACCCATCTGCGATGGAGATCAGGCGTTCCCGTGGGCGCTGTCTTTCCGGCGGCAATACCTCAGTGAATTCAGGTTTGGTTTCGAGGATTGGTTCTGGCCAGACAATGCCTTTGGGCTCATTGATCATGCGGAGCACAACCATTTCGGCTTCAGTGATTTTCTTCCCCCTTACTTGTAACCGCATCGCCATCAGTGACGGAAAGCTTGGTTCCTGGACCTGCCCGAAAAAACCTATCTCGCCGTTCTTTTCATCCATCACGTATAGCTTGTAGTCACCAAGGCCTGTGATGGTTCCCCATATGCCGTCGCCGATAGCCAAGGGTACGTTGTTCTCCGTGAATTTGACTGAAGCTGCCCATGGGATGCTCGTGGCGTCGTGTGTTACCAGGCCCGCGAGAAATTGATCTGCGATCTCAGTCAGACAGTCGCGATCGCAATCTGCCACTGCTGGTGTGTCGGGAAAAGGCTGTGCCTGCAAAGACAGTGAAGCACCAAGTGCGAGTGCGGCGATTGATGACTGAAACAGTCTTTCAATGAAAAAACGGTAGATGGAAAAGCAGAACACGGTAAGCATGAAACATAACCCTTGTTTTATTTTTTTACCGCCTGCGGCCTATGGCGGTCGATTTTTTTGGTGTGGTATTGCGTTGATGATGACAGGCTCGAGTTTTGCACAGATCCAGGAACTCGTCATTACTTCTGCACCGCGTCATCCGGTGATGCGGATGTAGGTGGGTTGGAACTGGAAGCATCGCTGGAAGGCAACAACCTGACTGACCGATGAGTTGTATTACAATTCAATCTTCGATCACTATCTCTCCTCTGTTCCGATCACTGCTATTGCAATGTCTGCAACCCCGGCACCTCGGTTGGTACCCCTACAGCGTAATTTCTGATTCAGGTCCCGCCCAGTCCCCATAATGGGGCGGCCACTCCCCATTTAAATGCAGGTTCCACAATTCCTTGGTTGACCCGAGGGGACCAGATAGAGTAAAAAACCGAAGGCCTATTCTTATTCATTCAGAATACGCCATTTCCTATTTCTGGAAAGCAAATCGGAAAGCACTAAAAAAACCGTAGTAGGGACCGCCACGTCATAGGGGAAAGCGTTGACGGGTGGTTCGAAAGAGGGGCTTGCTTCCAAAACTGTCAAAACCGATCAAACAATGACCACGACTTCTAGAACAGAGTCATGACGGGCAGCTTTTGGGGTTAAAAATCACAAACAGGAGATCACCAAATGTTAAGAAATCAATCGTATTTCCGGCAGAAGTTACTGTTTTCTGCCATGGCCACCGTATTTGTCACGAGTGCCTTTGCACAGGAACCAGCGGAATCACTGGAAGAAATCCAGATCACGGGTTCACGTATCCGCGCTACCACAACGATGACACAGCCAACGCCTGTGACAGCAGTAACCACAGCGGAACTGGCCACTTTGGACCCCGCCTCAACAATGGCGGAGCAGCTCGACAACCTTCCGCAGTTTTTTAACACCCAGACCGCACAGCGTGGCGGTACTACCTTCACCACCGCCAGCGGTAGCTTCTTGAACCTGCGCGGCATGGGTACCCAGCGTACCCTGATTCTGCTTGACGGTGCGCGCGTAACCCCAGCTGACGCCGGCGGCGCCGCCAACATTGACAACATCCCAACTGCCTTGATGCAACGCGTAGACGTAATCACCGGTGGTGCTTCCGCTGCCTACGGTGCCGACGCTCTGGCTGGTGTGGTCAACTTCGTGCTCGATCGTGAGTTTGAAGGTCTGAAGACCCGCGTTTCCACCGGTGTTACCGAGCGTATGGACGGTGAAAACTACAACTTCTCCGTGGCCGGTGGTACCAGCTTCATGGATGACCGTCTGCACGTCGTAGGTTCCGTAGAGGGTCGTTTCATCGACCAGATCATGGCCGAACGTGATCGTCTCGATAACTGGAACGACTGGGGTCTGGTACAGAACCCGGCTTGGGTCTCCGCCACTGCCACGCCTAACGTGCCACGCCGCATCACGGTTCCTTACGTGTTCGACAACCGTGGTTCACCAAACGGCACGATCACGACAGCGAACTTTCCTTTCACCAACTACACTTTCACTGAAGATGGCAAAGGCGTCCGTCCTTACCAATTCGGGGCATACAGCAACGCTTTCACCAACAGCCAGAGCGGTGGTCCTGAATACAACAACAACATCAACGCGTTTGCCTTCGGTCCCAATGGCAGCGAAGTGGTGCAGCGTTCGGCATTCACTGCAGTCAAGTATGACGTAAGCGACAGCTTCAGCTTGCGCGCCCAGGGCATGGCCGGCCGCACTGAATCCAACGACTATGGTCTGCGTAGCCAGATGACGATCGCCGGCCCTCAGTACGCCTACATCATCAGCCAGGAAAACCCCTACCTGCCACAGGTTGTCCGCGATGCAATGATTGCCAGAAACCTCAGCACGATTACGGTGGAGAAGCGCGGCCAGATCCGCGTGCCGGGTCGCCTGAATGCTTATGATGAACGCGGTAACCGCAACATCAGCCAGATGGGATCGGTAACCGTTGGCTTCGATTGGGATATGAACGACAACTGGCGTATGAGCACTAACCTGCAGCGTGGCCAGAGCAAGGTGGCGACTGGGTCGATCAACCAGCCGCGCATCGACGAGTTCTATTTGAGCGTTGACGCTGTCACCGATACCTCCGGCAAGATCGTGTGCAAAATCAGCACCGTCAATCCTACCGCGGCGCAGCTGCAGGCATTCATGACAGAACGCGAATCGCGTGGCGTGCTGTTGGTGAGCCCGCTGACTCCGCTCGGCGTCAAAGCGCCTTCACCGATCGGTCCAACCGATCCGGCCGCCTGCCGTCCACAAAACATCTTTGGCTCGGGTAACGTTTCCCAGGAATCCATCGATTACTTCAACGATCAAAAGACCTCCATTCGTGAAATGGATCAGGATTTCGCCGAAATCCTGGTAAGTGGTGATTTGTATGAAGGTTGGGGCGCCGGTCCTATCGGCGCGGCATTTGGTATGACCTACCGCGATGAAGAAGTGGTGCAGTTCACCTTGCCTACCTGGGGTGAGCGCAGCCTGGTCAACGCACCGGCTCTCGGCATTCGTAACGTCCCGCCCGGTTTTGCTGGCCCGGGCAACCGCACGCTGCACGCGTTCACAGGTCCTCCCGTAGGTACCGGTGTCAACTCGGT
>JAZKEH010000371.1:0-1998 GCA_040387155.1 Pseudomonadota bacterium
TCGGTCATTGCCAGGTTGACCGGCGTCCACTCAGTGCTTTGGGCCAGCAGCGCCGGGCTCAGACAGGTGGTCAGGAACAGCAGGCAAAGGGTTGAGCGGGCCACGGTGGACGGCCTCCAATCAAGAATAATTCTCATTTGTGTATTATAGGGCGCGCAGAAAGGCCAGCAAGCGTTCCCGCTGTAAATTTGTCGCGTCGTTATACGCATTCCGGCTGGATTCAGCTTCGCCGGCATGCCAACGGATGGCGGCATCCAGCGTATCGGCGCGGCCGTCGTGCAAATAGCGGGTGCGGCGGCTCAAGCCCCAGAGCGGCGCGGTGCGCCATTCGGCGGGCCTGGCCTGGGTCAGATCTGTTGGTTCCGGGAGATTTGCGGCCAAACCGGGGCCGAGGTCGTGCAAGAGCAAGTCGGTAAAGGCATGCAGTTCGGCGTCCCCGGCGGGTAACGAAGGCCGATGGCAGGCACCGCACCCCAGCGCGGCAAACTCGTCGCTGCCGGCCGGTGTCGTGGAGGTGAGTGGCCGCAAACTTTGCAGGTAACTGGCGATAAGCGGGCCTACGACCACAGGAACTTCCGGTTCTCCCGTTGCCGCTCCTGCCGGTCGCTGCAGACAGACACTTTGCGAATCCGTGCAATCGCCATGCGGCGAAGCCAGGCGGGTAGAACCCAGGCCCATATCGATGCTGAAGGCCTTGTCGATCTGTTCAGCCAGCGTTGTGCCCGTCGCCTTCCAGCCATAACGTCCGCTGACGCGGCCGGAGATGCCATCGTTGTTGGCATCGTCGGGATCGGCCCATTGTTGCAGCACAGCAGTAGTGACGCGGTCAAAGCCGGCAATGCCATGCAGCGCAGGTGGCAAGCGCAAGCTGCCTTGCTGCTGCAGCTCGCCGTACTGCAGCGCACTCAACTCGGCGGCTACGGTGGGTAACGCTGTATCGCCTTGCACACCGGTGATGACGGTGAACTGACCTTCCGCCGGCAATCCCGCCACCGCATGCCGCTGCAACTGTTTGCCATAAACCGGATCATCAATACTCAATACCAGCGCAGCAGGAAATTCACCCTGATCACCGTTGGCGTGACACGCCGAGCACGCACGCGCATCGTAGTACGGCCCAAGGCCATCCGATGCCTGTGTCGATGACGGCGCCGTTACCCAGATTTTTTCAAACAACGCCTTGCCGCTCGCAACATCGAGCGGTTGTTCGGCATGAACAGAAACGGCGGCAAGAGCCGGTAAAAACAGGCTCAGCCGCACTGCGCGAGAAGGAGAGTTACTGAACAGCCGGCAGGCTGTCAGAACCTTCGATGCTGACATCCTGCAACCCCAGCGCGTTGATGATGCGTTCAATGGCGCTGGTCTCGTCGATCAGCGCGGTGACAGCATTCGTGATCAAGGCTTCACCAGCGGCATTGCCCGGTGCAATCAACACATCAAAAGGAGAGCCGCTGTCCAGCATCGCTTGCATGGCTGCTTCAGTGGTTTCCACCTTGGCGCTCATCTCGGCATGCACTGCGGCTGCCTTCACGCGCATCAGCGCTTCCAGGCTGGCGCCGCTGACGACCTCACCATTCACACGCTGATACTGGCCGCGATAGATGTTGTGGATGCTTTTGACATCGTAGTAATGCGACCACAGCGTGTTATCGGAGAAACAATCCTGCTCTTCTTCGGGATCATGCAGCAGCAGGCCGAGACGGATACGTTCACCCGCGAGTTCGCCGTAAGCAAGGGAGGCCATGCCGGTCAGCATCGTGGCGAGGCCACCATCGGTACCTTTCTCCTGCAACGCTACATACGCAGCACCACCTGGCTGCCAGCTTTGCACCATTTCTTCCAGATCGGCGACCAACAATTTGGTAGCTGAATCGAGATAGGCGCGGCGACGATCGCAATTGCCATTGGTGCAGTTGGCCGTGTCGTAATCAGTGTAGGCTCGTTCACCGGCACCCGGTGCCGTGCTGCTCATCGACGAAGTGGACCGCGCCGACGAGC
>JAZKEH010000372.1:0-2239 GCA_040387155.1 Pseudomonadota bacterium
GTGCATCCGAATTGGCGGTGTACTCGGGTTCTTCAAAGGATACGGCTACGTGACTTTGGGCAGCGAGGTTATAGATTTCATCTGGCCGCACTTGCTGGATGATACGAATCAAACTGGAGGAGTCAGTCAGGTCGCCATGATGCAGCACGAATCTGCGGTTGCTGACTTCAGGCCCTTCATAGAGATGATCAATGCGATCCGTATTGAATAGCGAGGTGCGGCGTTTGAGGCCGTGCACCTCGTAACCCTTGTCTAGCAGAAACTCAGCCAGATAGGCGCCGTCCTGGCCCGTCACGCCGGTAATCAGTGCCTTCTTGGGGGCTTTGTCACTCATGCATTTGCTCCGTTGCCCGCTGCTGCGTGTCAGGAATCGCTGCCAAACAAATCACGGCTATAGACCTTGGCTTCCACATCGCGCAATTCATCAGTAATGCGATTGGCAATAATGACGTCGGCGCGCCGCTTGAACTCTTCCAGATCATTGACTACCGGTGAGCGATAGAAATCGGCTTCCTGCAATACCGGCTCGTACACAATCATTTCGACGCCCTTTGCCTTGATGCGCTTCATGATGCCTTGCACGCTGGAGGCGCGGAAATTGTCGGAGCCGGCTTTCATGACGAGGCGGTAAACGCCAACAACTTTCGGTTTTCGCTTGAGGATATCGAAAGAGATGAAGTCCTTGCGCGTCGTATTCGCTTCGACAATTGCATTGATAAGGTTCTGCGGCACTTCACTGTAGTTGGCCAGCAATTGCTTGGTGTCCTTCGGCAGGCAGTAACCGCCGTAGCCAAAGGAGGGATTGTTGTACTGCTGGCCTATGCGCGGATCAAGACACACGCCATCAATGATCTGACGGGTATCCAGGCCATGAGTGGCGGCATAGGTGTCGAGTTCATTGAAATAGGCTACGCGCATTGCGAGATAGGTGTTGGCGAACAACTTGATTGCTTCGGCTTCGGTAGCATCAGTGAACAGCGTCGCAATGTTTTGCTTGATGGCACCCTGCTGCAGCAGCGTGGCAAAGGTCTCGGCACGCGCTGATCGTTCACCGACAACGATGCGCGATGGATAGAGGTTGTCGTGCAACGCCTTGCCTTCCCGCAAGAACTCCGGCGAGAACAGCAGGTTGGTGCAGCCATACTTTTCACGCGTCTTCGCTGTGAAACCCACTGGTACCGTAGATTTGACGACCATGACTGCCTGCGGGTTGATCGCCATGACATCCCTGATTACTGATTCGACCGAACCTGTATTGAAGTAATTGGTTTCCGGGTCGTAGTCGGTGGGTGTGGCAATGATGACGAAGTCAGCGTCCTTGTAGGCGTCGTGCTTGTCCGTGGTGGCACGCAGGTTCAACTGCTGGTTCTGCAGGTAGTCAGTGATGTCATCATCAATGATCGGCGATTCGCGACGATTCAGCATGTCCACTTTGGCGGCGACGATGTCGAGCGCAACGACCTCGTTATGTTTCGACAGCAACACTGCGTTGGCCAGACCCACATAGCCGGTGCCGGCGATTGCGATTTTCATTTCATACCTGCCTTATTTGGTTCTACCGTAATCGTCGCTGAATCTGACGATGTCATCCTCACCGAGATAACTACCCGACTGTACTTCGACCAGATAGAGCGATGTACTGCCCGAATTCTCCAGCCGGTGCACTGTCTCGAACGGAATGTAGGCTGCCTGGTTTACCTGCAACACTTTGACTTCATCCCCTATCGTGACCGTTGCTTCGCCTTGCACGACAACCCAGTGCTCGGCCCGATGGTGATGCATCTGCAGCGACAGCTTCTCGCCAGGCTTGACCATCAACCGCTTCACCTGGAATCCAGCATCGGCATCGATGCCTTCGTACCAGCCCCAGGGTCGATACACGCGCAAATGCTGCAGATATTCGCTGCGGCCTTGCTGTTTGAGACTCTCGACAATCTTCTTTACATCCTGTGCGTGCGACTTCGGCATGACGAGAACCGCATCACGCGTTTCCACAACGACAACGTTGTCCATGCCGATGACAGCAAGCAATTTGCTTTCGGCGCGCAGGTAACTGTCACGCGTGTTGAGCGACATCACATCGCCCTGACTGGCATTGCCGTTGGCATCCTTGGCCGCGAGCTTCCACAGTGCATCCCAGGAGCCGACATCGTTCCAACCCATGTTGGCTTGCACGACAGCCGCACGTTTCGTCGGCTGCATGACGGCGTAATCGATGGAGTCCGAGGGACTTTGCAGG
>JAZKEH010000372.1:2249-7593 GCA_040387155.1 Pseudomonadota bacterium
GCATCCTTGTCCGGACGATAGAAACCCAGATCACTGGTACGCAGCTGCCAGGCTTTCGTGACAGCCTGCAGGATATCGGGACGGTAGGTGCCCAGTTCCTGCAGGAAACTGCCAGCCTTGAACAGGAACATGCCGCTATTCCAGCTGTAGGAACCTTCGGCTACAAATTCGCGGGCTTTTTCTATCACTGGCTTTTCCACGAACTGCGCGACTTCGACGACACCATCGAGTCCCGTCAAGGCAGTGCCGCCCTTGATGTAGCCGTAACCAGTTTCTGGATAATCCGGGGTTATGCCGAACGTGACGAGATGGCCTTGCTGCGCAGCCTTCGCAGCCTGCGCTACTGCTCGTGCGAACGCTTCTACGTTTTGGATCACATGGTCGGCCGGCAGCACCAGCATCAGCGCATCCGGGTTGATCGGATCGCCCTGAGCCAGATGCAACGCTGCCAGCGCAATGGCGGGCGCGGTATTACGACCTGCAGGCTCAAGGTAGATGGCGGCTGCATCGTGACCGAGTGCCTGGCATTGTTCGCGAATCAGAAAGCGATGCTCTTCATTGCAGATCAGCAACGGCGCAGCAACAGACAAGTCGCCGGAACCAAGTCGCATGGCTCGCAGCACAGTTTCCTGCAGCATTGTTTGAGCGGTAAGCAGCGCCAGCAACTGTTTCGGATAAGCTTCGCGCGAGAGTGGCCACAGGCGGGAACCGCTGCCGCCTGAAAGGATCACGGGATAAAGGGTAGTCATGCGTATGAGGGCCTGAATTAAACGAAAGCGAGAATACCCAGCGAGGGCGGGAAATGCCAGTTACCAGGCAACGCCGTAGTCGTCGCCGTAGTTACTTGAGCCACCCATCAAGGTCTTGTGCGCCTGATCAATAAAGATCCCGTTAATCGGACCTGAGGTCAGGTTTTCATTGACGATGGTGTAGCCCATGTCCTGCAGGCGGAACTGCACGTCGAGCGGTGTATCGGTACGCAGCAACAATTTGCCGGGTTCTGTGACGTGATCACCGAACGATGTATGCGCCTGGTAGCTACCCATGTTGGCGGCTTCGCTTGCTTGCTGTACATCCATGCCAAATTCGACGACGTTGAGGAAGAACTGCACCAGATTCTGGTCCTGGAAATCACCGCCCTGCACCGCGAACGACAGGAAGGGTTTGCCGTCTTTCAATGCCATGCCGGGTGACAACGTGGCACGCGGACGCTTGCCAGGAGCCATCACGTTGTAGGGACTCTGGTATTCGCTGGCATCCATGACAAAGCTTTGCATGCGTTGCGACAGGCCAAGCCCGGTATCACCTGCGATAAACGCAGGCGTCCAGCCGCCACTCGGCGTGATGGACACCACCCAGCCTTCTGCGTCAGCTGCCTGGATCGATGTAGTACCGGCACGGCGCGCCTGCTCTTCGCTCATCGTGTTTTGCGCTACCGCAGACTCATTCGCAATGCGCGGCTGCCATTGATCGAGTTCCTGTTTGAATGGGTTGGTGCCGCTCTGGTACGGATAAGGGTCGCCGGGTTTTGCCGACGGATTGTTGCGACCGAGGTGGATCATCGCCGCACGGTCACGCGCATAGTCCTTGCTGAGCAGACCGGCAATCGGTTCTTCCGGCGGAAAATAAGGATCGCCGTAGTAGAAATCACGATCGGCGTACGCCAGATTCATTGCCTGATATAGCGTGTGAATATATTCGGGCGAGTTGTAACCCATGCCTTGCAGGTTGAAGCCTTCGAGCAGATTCAGCGTCTGCAGCATCACCGGTCCCTGCACCCAGCTGTTGAGCTTGTAGACCTCAATGCCTTTGTACGTTGTCATCACGGGCTCTTCGACATGCACTTGCCAGTTGGCAAGATCATCCGTTGTGATCAAACCGCCAGCGGCTTTTACAGAGCGGGAAATTTCCTGCGCTATGTCACCTTTGTAGAAGCGTTCGTATGCGGCCATGATGGCCTGCTTGCGATCCTTGCCGGCAGCGAGTGCGGCTTTTTCGGTCTCAACCAGTTTTGTCAGCGTGGTCAGCAGATCTTTCTGGACGAACAGTTCGCCGGCATAGGGTGCGGCATGGGCACGCGGGTTGTTGGCGTCGTAGTGCGGCAACATGATGCGACGCGCATCGTCCCATTCCCGCAGCAAGGGCTTGTACGCCTCGATAGCGTCAACGAGATTCTGTTCAACGGCATAGCCAGCCGCCATTTCCATCGCGGGCGCCAGCACCTCGGCAAGACTCAACGTTCCGTAATCGGCGAGCATGACCATCAGACCACCGGGAGTACCGGGCGTGACTGCAGCCAGGGGGCCGTATTCTGGCGGCGTGCGCAGCCCAAGGCTGCGGTAGTGTTCTGGAGTTGCGCCGCTGGGAGCGGCACCGAGCGCATTGATAGCGATGACCTTGCCGGTCTTCGGGTTATGGATCAGTGCCTGGGTTTCACCGCCCCAGCTCAGTGTGTCCCACATTGTGGCGGCAGCTGCCAGCATGGCGCAGGCAGCATCGACGGCGTTGCCACCCTTGGCAAACGTGAGTGCACCAGCAGAGGCTGCCAGTGGCTTGCCAGTGATGGCTACCCAGTGACTGCCATGCAATGGCGGCTTGAGGGAATGTTTGGGTTCTTGCGCCAGCGCAGGCATCGCATGCCCGAGCAGCAACCCCAGCGAAACACCGACAGACAGGCGGTAAAAAGGCTTCATTAGCGAGGTACCAGACAAGAAAGAAGCGTGGCGGTACCATAGCATAATATGACTCGCACTCTGGTAAGTTTTACCCTCGATAACCTGGGGGACGCCGCTGATCTTTATCGCGGAAATATCACTGCTCCCCGCCCGCAAGGTGCCAATTACGCACTGGAGACCGGGGTGCCTTCCCTGCTCGCAATGTTTACACGCCATCAGATTCCGCTGACCTATTTCGTGGAAGGCTGGAGCGCTGGCCACTATCCGGCCCTGGTACAGGATCTGGTTGCCCGCGGCATCGAGATCGGCATGCACGGGTGGCAGCATGAGATATGGCATCTGCTGAGCCCGGAAGAAGTGGACACACTGGGCCGACGCGCACATGCCAGCCTGACCAAGGCGATGGGCAAGCCGCCGAAAGCCTTTCGCGCGCCAGGCGGCAAGAACACCGCAGTGACGCAACAGCTACTGGCCGAGCTCGGTTACGAAATAGACGCCAGCTTCCAGGAGCAGGCGCAGCCTTCAATAGCGCAGGGACAACTCGTCAACGTTCCGTATCTGTGGACAGGCGTCGATGCGACGCACTGGCTCTGGCACAAACGCACGCCGGACGAAACATTGCAGCAATGGCTGACCGCCATTGAACAAGCCGTTGCCCAACAGACGCCGCTGGTATTCATCTTTCATTCGCACGTGATGGGCATGCAGCCTGAACGCCTGGCCATCGGCGAACAACTCATCAAGACAGTGCTGGCCGATCCACGCCTGCAGGTTGTGCCCTTGTCCACCATTCGAGCAGAGGTTGTGTGAACTCCAAAGTAACAGTCTTGCAAATCGACAATGCGCTGGCCTCCGCCCGCATTTCCCTTTTTGGCGGCCAGGTGCTGAGTTTCTGTCCACGCCACGACAAGCGTGAACGCCTGTTCCTCAGCAGCAAAGCGTTGCTGGATGGCAGCAAGTCGATTCGCGGCGGCATTCCGATTTGCTGGCCATGGTTCGGTGCGTACAAAGGCCGCCAGACCGGATTGCCATCACACGGCTATGCCCGCACCCGTCGCTGGGACGTCGTTGACATCAACGACACGACCGACGGCACCGAAGTGTTACTGGAGATGGAAGACACCAGCGGCGCTGGTTTCAACGGCACTGCGCAAGTGCAGGCACTGATCACTGTCGGTCGTGCGCTGACTGTCGCTCTCTACACAACCAATCAAGGCAGCGAACCGTTTGAACTCGGCGCCGCGTTGCACACCTATTTCGCCATTGACGATATCGCGCAAACGACACTGCAGGGATTGAGCGGCACCTATTCAGACAAAACCCGGAACTGGGCAATGCTCGATACGCCAACCCCCTACCCCTTTACCGCTGAAACAGACCGCATTCATCTGACCTCTGCGCCAAAGGTAGAGATAGCGTCTAACAATGCAGTGACCGGAGTAGTGTCGAGCGGACACGACAGTGTTGTCGTGTGGAATCCCTGGGCTGATGGCTCCAAAGCGTTTGCGGATCTGGAAGCGGATGACTATCGACGTTTTGTCTGCGTGGAGACCGCGTTGACGCAAGGCTACAAGCTCGCGCCGGGCGAACGGCATTGCCTGCAACAGACTATTGTCTAAATCGCATACTCTCCGAAAAATGCGCATTCTCGAGGAGCAGTCGGTGGGAGATGTTTACCGGAACCTCGAAGGCCATGGATGGCCTGAGGGGTAGCGCCCCAGGGATGGGCTCGCAGCGGTCCGGAAAACGTCTCCCACCGACTGCGACCCAAAGAATCAGAATTTCTTCTTCGGCTTGAACGGCTTCTTCTTCGCCACAAACTCCGTCGCCGCCCCACCCGCATCAAACTTGCTGATCGCCAACTGCTTGTTGGCAACCCACACTTTCTGCAGATGCTTGAAGATTTTTGGCGGCATGCCTTCCGGCAGATCGATAACAGAGAAATTGTCATAGATCGTAATGCGGCCAATGTACTGACTGTCGATGCCCGCTTCGTTGGCAATGGCGCCAACAATGTTGCCAGGCTTCACACTGTCGGCATGACCAACTTCAATGCGATAACGCTCCTTGCCTTCTTCCGTCGGTCCAAGCAAGTCCGGTGGCGGTACCGCACCACGACGCTCAGGCCGTGCATCGGTGTCGCGCTCACGTCGCGGCTTTCTTTCTTCCCGTGGAATACCGTCAAAGTCACCGCGCGGTTTGCGTTCAAAGGTCGGCGCAGAGTCAGACGGCGGCGGTGCAAAGCTCGAGCTCTCAGCCAATCTGTTTTTGCGTTCTTCCTTGCTCTCGCCTTTTCGCTCAACCTTGCGTTCTGGTCTTGGCTCGTCGCTTGGCTTGTCCTTCCAGTCTTCTTTGGCTCGCACTGGCCGTTCGCTGAATTTCTTGTCTGGACTCTTTTCCGGGCTCCTGTCAGAACTCCTCTCAGCACTTCTTTCCGGGCGTTCATCTGAACGTTCACTCACTGGTCTTTCACTACGCTCGCGACGTGGACGCGGGGTGAACTCTGCGCGTTCGTTGCCATAGGCACCCGACTCGCTCTTGTCGCCGCCGGCTTTCTTGTCCAGCAACAACGGCGTATCGCCCTGCACCATGCGCAACAGCGCTGCAGCAACTTCCTGCGCCGGCACGTTGTGATCGCGCTGGTAGCGCTCAACGATTTGCAAATCTTC
>JAZKEH010000373.1:0-12373 GCA_040387155.1 Pseudomonadota bacterium
TATCGCCATCAGCATTTTGTTGAGGCCAAAGGTCATCATCGCCGATGAGCCTACGACGGCACTCGACGTTACTGTGCAGGCGCAGATACTTAAATTGATCAAGGAGCTGCAGGTACGTCGCAACATTGGGGTGATCTTCATCAGCCACGATCTCAGCGTCGTGGCAGACATAGCTGACACGTTGTGCGTCATGCAGAACGGACGCTTTGTCGAACAAGGTTCGCGTGATGATATTTTTCGCCGTCCGCAACATGACTACACACGCAAACTGTTGGCTGCGGTACCGTCGACGGAAAAAGTGCCGCCAACACGCGTGCCGGAAGCGTTGATCGAAGTGAAAAACCTCAGCATGTATTTTGCTGGCAACAGGGGCGATGCCGCTGTTGCTGCAGTTGATGACATCTCACTGCAAATCAACCGCCATGAAATCCTTGGCCTGGTGGGTGAATCCGGCTCCGGCAAGTCAACGCTTGGCCGCTGCATCCTGCGCCTGCTGGCGCCTACGAGTGGCAGCATCCGTTTCGATGGCCAGGAGCTCCTCGGATTGTCGTCAGCAACCTTGAAGCCCTTGCGCCGACGCATGCAGATGATTTTCCAGGATCCCTATGCCAGCCTGAATCCTCGTATGACGGTTTATGATGCACTGGCAGAGCCTTTGTTGCTGCACGGCGTTGTCGACAAGAAGGGACTCGATGCCGAAGTATTCAAATTGATGGATGCCGTCGGGCTGGCCCGCACCAGCGTGCTGCGCTATCCCCACGAGTTCTCGGGCGGTCAGCGTCAGCGTATCGCGATTGGCCGCGCCATTGGCACGCGGCCAGAGTTCATCGTGGCAGACGAACCGGTTTCCGCGCTGGATGTAACGATCCAGGCGCAAATTCTCGATTTGTTGCTGGATCTGGTCGCGCGCTTCAACCTGACGATGTTGTTCGTATCACATGACCTTGCGGTTGTGCGTTATCTGGCTGATCGCATCGTTGTCATGAAGAGCGGGCGCCTGGTGGAAACAGGCACTGCCCATGAGCTGTTCACGAATCCGCGAGAGGCTTATACGCAGGCCTTGCTCAGTGCCATCCCCGGTAAATCGCTGCACGCTCTTTAATCAGAAATTATCTTTCCAGCGCCGCAGGGCGCCAAACACTTCCGCGGGTTCCCGCTGCATGAAGCCTTGCTGTGCGGCCAGCGACGCCAGCACCACAGGATCTTCGCAACGCAGAAACGGATTGGTCGCCAACTCCAATGCGATGGTACTCGGCACCGTCGGCTGATCCTGCTCGCGCTTGTGTTGTTCGTTCGCTACGCGGGTGGTGACGGTGGCGGCGTCCTTCAGAACTGCCTTGGCAAAATTCAGGTTCGACAAGGTGTATTCATGCGTGCAGAAAACCCGCGTGGTCGGGGGCAGGGTGGCCAGTTTCTGCAATGACGCATACATCATCGGCGGTGTGCCTTCAAACATGCGACCGCAGCCTGCTGCAAACAAGGTGTCACCACAGAACACCAACGGCGAGCCATCGACCTCATCCGCATAGTAGGCAATGTGTTCCAGTGTATGACCGGGCACGGCGAGCACACGAAAATGCACTCCCACGACCTCAACCGTGTCGCCTTCCTGGACCGGATTGGTTACCTGCGGAATCTTCTCTGACTTCGGCCCATACACCGGCACCTGCCATTGCTTCTGCAGTTCGCTGACGCCGCCGATGTGGTCGTTATGGTGGTGGGTAATCAGGATGGCTGCCAGTTGCAGATCCTGTTGCTGCAGCCAGGCTTGCACGGGTGCGGCATCGCCCGGATCGACGACCACTGCCTGGCGGGTACCCCACTCGTGAAATGTCCATAGGTAGTTATCCTTGAAGGCTCTGACGGGCTCGATATGCAACATTGATTTGTCCTCGTGATCACTGATTTGGCTAGTCTACCCAATGTGAGGCCTCGGCGAAGACTGGTACCATTCAGCCCTGCATTCCAGGCTTTGACCATCCCCTTGAATACCCAATTACCCCCCCATGATCTTGCTGCGTATCAGGCGCTTACCGCCTGGTACCGTAGCGCGCTCGGCCAGCACCTGCTGGGCAGGGAACAGGCTCTGGTTGACGAGATGCTGGGGCGCCGTTTCGGGTATCACTTGTTGCAGCTGGGCTGTGCTGACTTGCAGTTGCATCAGCAAAGCCCGATGGGCCACAAATTTGCCTTCACGCCATTTGTGCAGTCTACGGAAGGCTATCAGGCAGTGGCGGATGCTGATGCCATTCCACTTGCCACCGCCTCAATGGACTGTGTATTGCTGCACCATGCACTCGACTATGCCGTCGACCAGCATCAGCTTTTGCGTGAAGTAACCCGCGTCCTTATCGCTGGCGGACATGTCATCATTGTTGGCTTCAATCCGTTCAGTACCTGGGGCGTGCGCAGCAAGTTGCAGTTGTGGGGCAAGCAGTGTCCCTGGCAGGCCCGTATGCTGCACAGCTTGCGGGTGTGTGACTGGCTGAAGTTGCTGGACTTCCAGGTGGATGAAATCCGCTATGCCGAATACGCACTGCCCATCAATGCGCCGGCAGCCATCCGCTATTCCAGCTGGATGGAAACGATGGCCTCCCGTTTGAACTGGCCAACCGGCGCCACCTATGTCATTGCCGCCCGCAAACAAGTGCTGCCCTTGATTCCAGTACAGAACCGTCGCCGTCGCCGGCAAGTGCCTTCCCTGGTGCTCCCACTCACAGAAGGCACCTCCCGTAAACTCGAAGATTTGCCCGCCGCTGCACGAGAAAGTGTGAAGTGACCGAAACCGAAGTGACGATCTATACCGACGGTGCCTGCCGTGGCAATCCAGGTCCGGGTGGCTGGGGTGCTGTGCTGCAATATGGTGACAAAATCCGTGAATTGCATGGCGGTACCAGCGCGACGACCAACAATCGTATGGAACTTACCGCAGTGATCGAAGCCTTGCAGGTACTGAAGCGTCCCTGCCGAATTACTGTGCTGAGTGATTCGAAATATGTGCTGCAGGGCATCAGCGAGTGGCTGCCGGGCTGGAAGCAGCGTGGCTGGCGCACGTCAGCCAAAAAACCGGTGCTGAATGTCGATCTATGGCAGACTCTCGACCACTTGACCACGATGCACGAGATCAAGTGGCAGTGGGTGAAAGGTCATAATGGCAACCCCGGTAATGAACGTGCCGATGAGCTGGCCAATCGCGGCATTGATGAACTGAAGCTCGGCTAGCAGGAGACCACATGCGGCAAATCATTCTCGACACTGAAACTACCGGCCTCGATCCTTCGCAAGGACATCGCGTCATTGAAGTCGGCTGTGTCGAACTGGTGAATCGCAAGCATACCGGTCGCCACCTGCACATCTACCTGAACCCTGAGCGCGAAGTAGAAGCCGGCGCGCTGGCAGTACACGGCATCACCAATGAATTTCTTGCCGACAAACCCTTGTTCAGCGCTGTCGCCGATACTTTCCTGGAATTTGTCAAAGGCGCAGAGCTGATCATCCACAATGCGCCATTCGATATTGGCTTCCTCAACAGCGAACTGAACCTGCTGAACAAGGGGCATGGCCTCATGACTGACCATTGCAGCGTGCTCGACACGCTGGCGATGGCGCGCAAAAAGCATCCAGGTCAGAAGAACAGCCTGGATGCACTATGCAAACGCTATGAAGTTGATAACAGTCAGCGCGAACTGCATGGTGCATTGAAAGATGCCGAAATTCTCGCCGACGTTTATCTGATGATGACCGGTGGCCAGTCGATGTTGGGACTTGGCTACGAGGCCGGTAGTGAAGGCGCGCCTGTCAGCACCGAAATCAGCAGGATCAGCAGTGAGCGTCCTGCATTGCGCGTGATCATGGCGAGCGAGGAAGAGCTTAGCGCCCATGAACTGCGACTGAAGCAGATCCAGAAAGCAAGCGGTGACAAATGTGTCTGGCTGAAGCTGGAAAAATCAGAAGTCGAACAGCCGGTTGCTACGGTCTGAGTTGCTGTTGCGCACATCGAAGTACTAAAAACCTTTCCCTGAAATTGTTGGAGCTTCTGTTTGGAATTTCTTAGCGAATACGGCCTGTTTCTCGCCAAAACCCTTACGCTGGTACTGGCGTTCCTGTTCATTGTCATGATCGTCGTGGCCAATGCCACGCGCCAGCGACCGGAAGCCAAACCCAAGGGACATATCACGGTACTCAAGCTCAACGACGAACTGGAAGACATGAAGGAAGACATCCGTCATGAGATCCTCGATGAAGAACTGCTGAAGATCGAAGCCAAGGAAGAGAAGAAGAAGGAAAAGGCCGAGAAGAAAGCGAAAGTGAAAGCGCTGAAAGAGAAGAGCAAGGTAGTGGCAACGCAAACCAGCGAAGATGGTGAGCCAGAAGAGCTGGATGCTGATGAACGCAAACGCATATTCGTGATGTCCTTTGATGGCGATACTGCTGCCAGTGCTGTCGAAGAATTGCGTCAGATGATTACCGCCATACTGCAAGTCGCCCGCACCGATGTTGATGAAGTCATGCTGCGTCTCGAAAGCCCCGGGGGCATGGTGCATGCCTATGGCCTCGCATCCTCCCAGCTTGCGCGTTTGCGCAAACACAATATCCGCCTGACGATCTGCGTCGACAAGGTCGCTGCCAGCGGCGGCTACATGATGGCCTGCATCGCCAATGAGTTGATCGCAGCTCCCTTTGCCTATATCGGCTCCATCGGTGTTCTTGTGCAACTACCCAACGTGCACCGGTTGCTGAAGGATCACAAAGTCGATTTTGAAATGATCACGGCCGGTGAATACAAACGCACGCTGACAACCTTTGGCGAAAACACCGACGAAGACCGCGCCAAAGTGCAGGAAGAAGTCGATGAAATGCATACACTGTTCAAGAACTTCATCCACGAATATCGTCCCGCACTGGACGTTGCCCAGGTCGCGACAGGAGAAGTGTGGAGTGGCACGCAGGCGCTAGGGAAGGGCTTGATCGACAGCCTCGACACCAGTGACGAGTGGATAGTCGCCAAGTGCAAGGATGCCGATCTCTACGAAATCAGCTGGGAACATAAACGCCGCTTTGCCGACAAGATCAGTTCGCTACTGGAAGGTTCGCTGCGCAATGCTGTGTCCAAGACATTAACCCAGTGGTTGCATCGCGCCGACAAAGAAAAGTTCTTTTCTTGATCAGCATGGCTCCGGGGAATTCTCGCAATTCTTGAGGAGCAGACGGCGGGAGATCTTTCCTGGAACCTCGAAGGCCATGGATGGCCTGAGGGGTAGCGCCCCAAGGATGGGCTCGCAGCGGTCCAGGAAAGATCTCCCGCCGTCTGCGACCGCTCCAAATCAGTGAAAATTCAGGCCCGACGACGAAAGAGGGGGGTTGGCTCTTCAACAGTAGCCGCGTAAGTCGTCGTGAAATCCGTTAACGCCTTCTGCGCATCTTCCAGCTTCACAGTGTCTTTCAAATCGAAACTGCTAAACCCGCAACGCTTCAAAAAGAACAGCTGATCACGCAATACATCACCAATAGCCCGAATCTCACCGGTATAACCCAACTGCTGCCGCAACACGCCGGCAGTCGAATAGGAGCGGCCATCCATAAAGGTCGGGAAATTCAGGGCGATTAACGGCAGCGTATCGAGGTCCTCATCAGACAGCAGCGACACCGTTTCATTGCTGTCCAGCCACACACCAAAGGTTTTGCCAGTGCTCAGCAATGCAGCTTTTTGTTCCTGCCACAGCTTACCCGGCACCAACACGAGTTTGTCTGGGGTTTGCTGCACTGCTTCCAGCGTCGCATCTTTCGGCAACAGCGCCCAAGGGTTCTCTGCCAAGTGGCCGAGCGTATCAATCAGCTTTGGCATAGACATGCTCCTGGAAAGGTTCGATGCCGATACGGTTGTAGGTATCGATAAAACGTTCGTTGCCCTCACGGCGCTGCAGATAGACCTGCAGGATCTTGTCGACGACGTCAGGCATTTCATCCTGCGCAAACGAAGGGCCGAGCACCTTGCCAAGTGCGGTCTGGCGATCAGACGAACCGCCCAGGGCAACCTGATAGAACTCTTCGCCTTTCTTGTCGACCCCAAGTACGCCGATGTTGCCCACGTGATGATGACCACAGGCGTTCATGCAACCGCTGATGTTCAACGTGATCTCGCCAATGTTTTTCTGCACGGCGAAATCGTCGAAGCGACGCTGGATGGCCTCGGCAATCGGAATGGATTTGGCATTGGCCAGCGAGCAGAAGTCACCACCAGGGCAGCAGATCATGTCGTTGAGCAGGCCGGTATAGGGCGTTGCCAGATGTTCTTTCTGCAGGGCGTCATACAGTGCCGGCAGATCGCTGAGTTTCACATCCGTCAGCACGAGGTTCTGCTCGTGCGAGACACGCAGCTCGTTGAAGCTGTAGCCGTCGGCAAGATCAGCAACGAAATCCATTTGTTCTGCACTGAGATCGCCAGGCGCAGCGCCAGTGGCTTTCAGGCACAACGTGACAATGCGATACCCGGATTTCTTGTGACCGCGCACGTTGCGCTCAAGCCAGTTGTTGAAGCGAATGTCGCTCCGCAGCTTTTCACTGACCGCGGCATCTTCATCCGGCAACGCAGCATAGGCAGGATCGGTAAAGAATTTTTTGCAACGCAGGAACTCGGCTTCAGTCAGCGTGGCAGGGCCGTCCTTACTGAACTCCCACTCGGCTTCAACCTTCTCGCGGAACGCGTCGATGCCCAGCTCTTTCACCAGAATCTTGATACGGGCCTTGTATTTATTGTCGCGGCGGCCTTCCTGGTTATAGATACGCAGGATCGCATCGAGATAGGACAACAGATGCTGCCACGGCAGGAATTCACGGATGATCTGGCCAATAACCGGCGTACGGCCAAGACCGCCGCCAACCAGTACCTGGAAGCCGAGATCACCGGTGAAGTTCTTGACGATGTACAAGCCAATGTCATGCACCTGCGTTGCGGCCTGATCGTCTTCAGTCCCGCAGACAGCAATCTTGAACTTGCGCGGCAGATGCGCGAACTCAGGATGGAAGGTGGACCACTGGCGAATGATTTCGCACCAGGGCCGGCTGTCTTCAATTTCTTGGGGGCTGACACCAGCAAACTGGTCGGTGGTGGTATTGCGTATGCAATTGCCCGAGGTCTGGTTCGCGTGCATTTCCACTTCGGCCAACTCGGCAAGAATGTCTGGTACTTCCGGCAGCTTGGGCCAGTTGAACTGCACGTTCTGGCGCGTTGAGAAGTGGGCATAGCCTTTGTCGTAATGGCGGGCAATGTGGGCGAGTTTGCGCAACTGTGCAGTCGACAGGCAGCCGTAGGGAACAGCCACGCGCAGCATCGGTGCCAGGCGTTGCACGTAGAGGCCATTCTGCAGACGCAGCGGCAGAAACTGCGCGTTCTCCAGCTCGCCGGCGAGAAAGCGGCGTGTCTGGTCACGGAACTGGGCAATGCGATCCTGCTGCATCTGCCGGTCGTAATTATCGTAGCGATACATGATTGATCCGGGTAGCTGAAACGGTCTGGCGAGGTACTTTGGAAAGGCGTGCATGATACACCGCAGCACCTTGTGGCAGGAAGCCAAAACTGTCTCTCAACAATGAAGGTTCCCTGATAAAAATCAGGGATTTATCCATCTTTTTTGCAGGATAACACCAGCATTTGGCTTGGCCTTGTCAGGCCCCGGGGCTTACAATTGGCGGCAGTCGAATTGCAGATTTCCTGCAGCACAGAATTCTCATCAGGAGTTATCCATGAGCCACCACGATCATCACGCCGATGCCCATGCTGAACCGCATCGCGATCCAGATCCCGCTGACAGCAAGGCTGATGCAATCGCGGCTTTTTGCGCGATCACCATTGCAGTGCTTGGCGTGTTGTACTTCGTCAGCCAGCAGTAAGAGGGGCGAAGTAAGAGGGGCGAGGCGGGGACTTGATCGTTTGAGCCCCACAGCCAGCCCTGCAGCAATAGATCAGTCGGGCAGTACCAGCGACACGATACCGACAATAGTCAGCACGAACAGCGCAGTAAAGATCAGCGCAGCCACGACAAAGACTCCGAATTTGCCCTGGGTAAAATCCCGTTCGCGGTTGCGTGAGTTCTGCACACCGAAGCTGGCCTGCAGAACGCTGAGCACGACTTGCAGCACAGGAATGGATTTCTCTTTTTGATCAGGATCCGGATTGGAAGGTTGCTGGTTCAAGTAAGGCTCCGCATTGCAAAAGGGCAGGACTGCCCTCATTTTACTTCAGTTACTCCAGACTTCTGGATTTGATTGGCTCCGAAACGCAGCCGATTTTCGCAAGCAGGTAAATATATGATCGAAATCACCGACTCCGGCCAGACTTATCTGCGCGAGCTGCTGGGCAAGCAGAATTGCGAGGGTATTGCCATCCGCGTCTTCGTACTCGACGGCGGCACGCCAAAAGCAGAAACCTGTATTGCCTTCTGTCGCCCTGGCGAACAGGAAGCTGAAGACGAAATGTTTCCCTATACCGGGTTCAATGCATGGGTTGAAAAGAAAAGCATGCCCTATCTGGATGCGGCCATCGTCGACTTCGCCAAGGACAGCATGGGTGGCCAGCTCACAATTCGGGCGCCCAATTCCCGCATGCCAAAGATTGGTCCCGACAGTTCGTTGCCCGATCGCATCAATTTCATTCTCTACAACGAGATCAACCCCGGCCTTGCAGCACACGGTGGCAACATCAGCCTCGATCACGTGACCGACGACATGGTTGCCGTGTTGAAGTTCGGTGGCGGTTGTCAGGGTTGTGGCCAGGCGGACCTGACCTTGAAGGAAGGCGTCGAAAAAACGTTATTGCAGCAATTGCCACAGTTGAAAGGCATTCGTGACGTGACGGACCACAGCAATACGACGAATGCCTATTTCAAACCAGCCTGATATTTCGGCTCCACTCGCCATTATTGGTGGCAGCGGTCTGTACAGTCTCGGACTGGGCACGCTCACAGCCACTCATCAAGTCGCCACGCCGTTTACAACCGAGGCTGTTGATGTCATGGAAGAGAGCATCGCTGGCAAACGGGTGTTGTTTGTGCCTCGCCACGGCAAGCAGCATTCACTGGCGCCTCACCAGATCAACTATCGCGCCAATGTATGGGCGCTACGCGAGCTGGGTGTTACGGGAATCATCGCAGTCAATGCTGTTGGCGGCATCAGTCCCGGCATGACAGCAGGAAGGCTTGTCATCCCGAATCAATTGATCGATTACAGCTGGGGACGGGAACACACCTACTTTACCAGCGAGCACTCACTCGACCGCCATATCGATTTCACAGATCCCTATGATGCGCGACTGGCGCAGCAACTGGCTCGCAGCGCCAAACGTCTGCAGGTCGATTTTGCGATGGGCGTTGTTTACGGTTGCACCCAAGGTCCACGACTGGAAACGGCCGCCGAAGTGCGTCGGTTGCTGCGGGACGGCTGTGACATCGTCGGCATGACAGGCATGCCGGAAGCGGGGCTCGCACGTGAACTGGGATTGCCCTATGCCTGTCTCGCGTTGGTAGTAAACCGCGCCGCTGGCATGGGTGAAAGCAACATTTCAATTGAAGCCATGCGACAAGTCCTGCAAGAAGGAACTGTTGTTGTTCGCAACGTCCTGCGTCAGCTACTGCAAGCCTGAGCCTTATTCAAACTGCGGGCCTTGTGCCGCCGTTTCCGGCACCTCTTGTTCGGGCACCAGATAGGGCCTGATTTCAATCAACAAACCCAGTGCAGGATGGTCGAGATAGTACAGCGCATTGGTACCCACATCGCGGCTCTCATTCAAATGCCAGATATTTTCAGGAAACCACTGCACCGCTGGTACCAAGGCCACATCGCCGACCATGTTGGTGTTTTCGACTGTTGTCTGCACCACTGACAGCTGCGGTTGTTCAGGCAGTTGCCATTCGCCCGTTGCCGGCGCCAGATTGGCAAAACTGCTCAGCCACAGATTCGCATCGACTTCTGCGTTGGTGGCCTGACCGCTCAGGCGCAGACTGCCTTCCAGTGCATTGTGATCACCGTACTGCATGCCGCCAACGATTTGCAGCGACGGTGTCTGTGAGCGCGGCAACAACGGCTGACGCCATACCTGATGCCACAGCACACTGTGTTCACCAGTGCTGGCCAATCTTGAGTTCAACTGATTGAAACGCCAGTAGCGTCGATCAAGCGAGATATAGGCGTCGCGCGCATAGTCGAGAATCTTGAACGCGCCCGGCAACGCCGGCGAAAACCGGGGGCCTTCCATCACGACTGGCACAATTTCCTGCTGCGCGGGGTTCGCGACAGCGATAAAGGCGGGTGACTGCGCGCTGGCGGGATCAACGAGCTGCGAAGGCAGCGCAAACGGGAACTGATAGGAGTCAGCCGGATTCTGCAGCGCTCGCAACTGTGGCAGGTACCGCAACGCGTTACTGCGAGCCACCGGAATTTCACTGTAGGTCGCACCACCATAAACCGAACTGAAGATCGTGACTTCCACTTCAAACCAGTAGTTGCCGTCAGGACTGGGTCCGCGTGGATCCGGTTCCAGCACAACAGCATCACCCGCAGGTTGCACTGGCGGCTGCCCGTCAGGGGGTTGCGCTTGCGCCAGCAGCGTATTGCTGCCAACGAGCAATGCGAACGCGGCGACTGTCACCAGCTTATCTGCCATAACGATTCCTGTTGCCGGGCTGTGGAGTTTTCAAAGAGGCTGGTTTGGAAGCCGTCAACGATTCGGATCTAAAATTGCCTGCTGGAGCTGGCGGTGGTGGACTGGCCAACTTTGCCAGCAATGCTTCCACGAAGGCAATGCGTTCACGAGCCTCGATGCTGTCGAGTTTGAAACGCAGCTCATCGGGTCCGCCAAACGCGTAGCGCTTGCTTTCAAATTGCACCAGCCGTACCAGCGTCAAGGGGTCGATTTTGGTACTGGAAGCAAATTTCACCTTGCCGCCAGAGGCCGTGGCTTCCACTCGCTGGATGCCGAGCTTTTCCGCCTGCATGCGTAAACGCGTCACGGCAAGCAAGTTCTGGGCAGGCTCCGGCAACAGACCGAAACGGTCGATCAGTTCCACCTTCAGTTCCAGCAGTTCTTCTTCCGAGTTCACACTGGCCAACCGTTTGTATAACAGCAGACGTCCGTGAACATCCGGCAGATAGGTGTCGGGCAACAAAGCCGGAATGCGAAGGTTTATCTCAGTGTTGCTACGCAATGGCTTGTCGAGGTCGGGCTTCTTGCCTTGTTTCAGCAGTTTCACGGTATCGGCGAGCATTTCGCTGTAGAGGCTGAAACCAATCGTATGCAAATGGCCACTTTGTTCTTCGCCCAGCAATTCGCCGGCACCGCGGATCTCCAGATCGTGGCTGGCGAGGGTGAAGCCAGCGCCAAGAGTATCAGCCGCGCTGATGGCATCCAGTCGTTTCTGGGCATCGGCCGTCATTTCCTTGGGATGCGGCGTCAGCAGATAGGCATAGGCCTGGTGATGTGAACGGCCTACGCGGCCCCGCAACTGGTGTAACTGCGCCAGACCAAGCTGATCGGCACGCTCAATGATGATGGTGTTCGCGCTGGGAACGTCGATACCGGTTTCGATGATGGTGGAACACACCAGCACGTTGTAGCGCTTGTGGTAGAAGTCCGCCATCACGCGTTCAAGTTCACTTTCACGCAGTTGGCCGTGACCAACACACACACGCGCCTCCGGAATCAGTTTGCGCAGATCATCGGCGGCTTTTTCGATCGTTTTCACTTCGTTGTACAGGTAGAACACCTGGCCGCCGCGCAGCAGTTCACGATGAATGGCTTCTTTCTGCAAAGCCGGCGTCGACTGGCGTACAAAAGTCTTTACAGACAGCCGGCGGGCCGGCGGTGTTGCAATGATTGACAGGTCCCGCATCTCCGACATGGCCATGTTGAGCGTGCGGGGAATCGGTGTCGCGGTAAGGGTCAGTATGTCGACACTGGCGCGCAGTTTCAGCAGGCGATCCTTCTGGCGCACCCCAAAACGGTGCTCCTCGTCGATGATCAGCAGGCCAAGACTTTTATAGCGCAAGTCTTCCTGCAGCAGCTTGTGCGTACCAATCACAATGTCGACCGTGCCGGCTTCCAATGCTGCCAGCGTGGTGTCCTGCTGCTTGCCGCCGACAAAGCGGGACAGCAGCGCAATATTCACTGGCCAATCGGCAAAGCGGTCCCGGAAAGTTTCGTAGTGTTGTTGCGCCAATAGAGTGGTCGGCACCAGCACCGCGACCTGCTTGTGATTGGTTACAGCGATGAAGGCAGCGCGCAACGCGACTTCGGTCTTGCCAAAGCCGACATCACCACACACGAGTCGGTCCATTGGGCGGGCCTGCTGCATATCATGGATGACTGCATTGATCGTTTCAG
>JAZKEH010000374.1:0-16145 GCA_040387155.1 Pseudomonadota bacterium
GTCGACGCGGCCCGACGAGTCGCCTCGGCGGGCAGCCCACCGTGTTGCCGCCGGTCCATATCGATGCGGACTTGTTGAAGGTAACTTCCATACCCGAGCCGGTAATGCTGCGCACCCAGGACAACTTGTCAGGCATCTCACGGCCGGCTTCGCCAATACCGTTTGGCATGAAGGTCACGGAGGTGCTGGAGAAACTGCAGAAGAACCCGGAACTCGACCTGATTCCTGTCGTCAATTCCGGGCGCCCGGTGGGACTGGTGGAGCGTTACTCGTTCCTCAACAAGATCATGAAATCCATTTATGGCATGGCGCTGTACGGCAAGCTGCGCATCGTCGATTTTCTCGAACAGACACCCGTCGTGGTCGATATCAACACCAATCTCGACGCCGTCAGCCGCAAGGTCACGTCGCATGGCAAGCGCGTGCATGGCTTCATCGTGACTGAAAACGACAAGTACTACGGGGTATCGACCGTGCTGGACTTGTTGCACAAGATTACCCAGCAGCAGATCGACAGCGCACGGCACGCCAACCCGCTGACCTTGCTGCCCGGCATCGTGCCGACCAACCAGACAATCAACGCGTTACTGGATGCCCGCACACCGTTTGCCATCGTCTATTTCGATCTCGACAATTTCAAACCGTACAACGATCTCTACGGTTACGAAGCCGGTGACAATGTCATCAAGCGGGTAGCGGCGATTCTGTCCACGGTCTATGACCAGCAGCAGGCCGCCATCGGCCACATCGGAGGCGACGATTTTGTCGTGGTGGACCAGTCACCCAACTTTACGGATCGCTGTGAACAGGTGTTCACGCTGTTCTCGCGAGAAATCTCTACGTTCTATTCGGCCGAGCATGTGCTTGCCGGGGGCATAGGGGGCGTCGATCGCCAGAACCGGCCGTGCTTCTTCAATCTGCTGAGCATGTCCGCCGGCATCGTGCCGCCGGAAGGCACTGCTACCTGTCATTCCCACATCGAGATTTCGGATTTTGCGACCGAAGCGAAGAAGCTGGCGAAGAAGCGTGAGGGTAACGCGCTGTTCATCAATCGGCGTATTCGCGGGGCGTAGTCTGCAGGAGCACGCCATGGCGTGCCCTACGGGTTACAGCAAACTGTCTACCGCGATCCCCAGTTCTCTCAAACCAAACGGCTTCAGCAGAATGCCGTCAGGCCGGCCGCCTTCGCTAACCACGCTTTCGCTGTCATCGCCGGTAATCAGCAGGCTCTTCATGCGGGTGGTGTTTGCCTGCAGTTGCTTGCTCAACTCAATAAGGTCGTAGCCGAGGCAATCCGGCAAGCGCTTGTCGGTAAGCAACAAGTGGGGAGACTCGCTGTGCATCAACCAAACACCTTCAGCGCCGGAAGCGGCGCTGATGACCGAATGCCCACGGCGCCTGAGAAATACACTGATCAGATGAAGGATGTCGGGTTCATCTTCCACGACCAGAATCTTGAATGCGCCCATGGTGTTGCTTTCCTGCTGTAATCAGAAGGACAACTGTAACGAAGCTTTGTTAAGCCACAACGAAGCACACAAAAAAGTGCCGTAAAAACACTTATTTATGGCGCGGAGTTCAAGTAAAATTGCCCTCCTTTTGTGCAGGCTGCCTCGTTTGTGCAACCCCTTGGGTTGGCAGCGGGTTTAGAGAAGCGCCATGGATCTGAAGCAATACGTCAATTGGTTCCGCCAATCCACGCCGTACATCAACGCGTATCGCGGCAAGGTGTTCGTCATCCTGTTGCCTGGCGAAGCCATTGGCCACGACAACTTCTGGAACATTGCCCACGACATTACGCTGCTGAACAGCCTCGGCGTGAAGCTGGTGCTGTGCTTTGGCGCCCGCCAGCAAGTGGATGAGGCGCTGGTGACGGCAGGCCTGGTTACACAAACCGAAAACATCATCACGCATCAGGTGCACAACCGCGTGCGCGTTACCGACATGACCACGCTGAACATCATCAAGCAGGTGGTCGGCAAATTGCGCATTGATGTGGAAGCTGCCTTTTCGATGGGGCTTATCAACTCGCCAATGCACGGTGCTGATCTGACACTGGCCAGCGGCAATTTCATTGTGGCGCGACCGTTCGGCATTCACGAAGGTATCGACTTTGGCCTGACAGGCGAAGTGCGCAAGATTGAAATCGACGCCATTCGCAAGCAGCTCGACAACGGCAACATAGTGCTGATGTCGTCGCTGGGCTATTCGCCGACTGGTGAAGTGTTCAACCTGACCGTGGAAGATGTCGCGAGTGCAACAGCGATTGCCCTGAAGGCCGACAAGCTGCTGATCTACGGCAGTGAAGCCGGCATTCTTGACCAGGACGGTGATCGCATCAGCAAGCTGAGCGCGGAAGAAGCGCAGGCACTGATCAAGCAGAAGATTGCCGACACCGGCATTGATGATGAATTGCGCAATCTTGAGCTGGGCGTCAAAGCCTGCAGTGCCACCGTCAAACGCTCACAAGTCATTTCATATGAAGACGACGGCGCCTTGCTGATCGAGCTGTTCACCCGCGACGGCATCGGTACGTTGATTACGCAGGAGCAGTATGAACAGTTGCGACCGGCCACGATCAAGGACGTCGGCGGCATCCTCGAACTGATCGAACCACTCGAACAGGAAGGCGTTCTGGTGCACCGTTCACGCGAGCGCCTTGAAGCCGAGATTGAACAGTTCAGTGTGATTACGCGCGACGGCATGATTATCGCCTGCGCAGCGCTATATCCGCAGGACCGTGAGAACGGCGAACTCGCCTGTCTCGCGACACATCCCGAGTATCGCAATCACAATCGTGGCATGTTGTTGCTGGAACAAATTGAGAAGAACGCCCGCAAGCTCGGCCTCAACAAGTTGTTCGTGCTGACGACGAAATCGCCGCACTGGTTTCTTGAGCGTGGCTTTGTGCCGAGCGATGTGGATGCGCTGCCCGACAAGAAAAAATCGCTGTACAACTATCAGCGCAACTCGAAAATTTTCGTTAAACCGCTATAAAGAACCACGAGGTTCAAGATGCCCAAGTACCGTTCGCATACAACCACCCAAGGCCGCAACATGGCGGGTGCCCGCGCGCTGTGGCGCGCCACCGGCATGAAAGACGACGATTTCAGCAAGCCGATCATTGCAGTCTCCAACTCGTTTACGCAGTTTGTGCCTGGTCATGTGCATCTGAAAGATCTGGGCCAGCTGGTAGCGCGCGAGATCGAAAGAGCTGGCGGCGTTGCCAAAGAGTTCAACACGATTGCAGTGGATGACGGCATCGCGATGGGCCACGACGGCATGCTGTATTCGCTGCCGTCGCGCGAGATCATCGCCGATTCTGTGGAGTACATGGTCAACGCACACTGTGCCGACGCCATCGTCTGCATTTCCAACTGCGACAAGATCACGCCCGGCATGTTGATGGCAGCACTGCGCTTGAACATTCCGGTGGTGTTTGTGTCCGGTGGCCCGATGGAAGCCGGCAAGACCAAGTTGGCGGACAAGTTCGTCAAACTGGATCTGGTCGATGCCATGGTTGCCGCCGTTGACGACAAGATGAGCGACAAACAGGTAGACGACTATGAGCGTTCTGCCTGCCCCACGTGCGGCTCCTGCTCTGGCATGTTCACCGCCAACTCGATGAATTGTCTGACGGAAGCGCTTGGCTTGTCATTGCCTGGCAACGGCTCCGTGCTGGCGACGCACTCGGATCGCGAACAATTGTTCCTGCAAGCCGGCCGCACGATCGTCGAACTGTGCAAACGCTATTACGAGCAGGACGACGAATCCGTACTGCCGCGCAACATCGCCAACTTCAAAGCCTTTGAGAATGCGATGACGCTCGATATCGCGATGGGCGGCTCCACCAACACCATCCTGCATTTGCTCGCTGCGGCGCAGGAAGCGGAACTGGATTTCACGCAAGCTGACATTGATCGCCTGTCGCGCAAAGTCCCGCAGCTGTGCAAAGTCGCGCCATCCACACCGAAATACCATATGGAAGACGTGCATCGCGCCGGTGGCGTTGTGGCAATTCTTGGCTCGCTGGAACGTGGCGGTCTGTTGCATACAGACGTCACCACTGTGCATAGCAAGACGATGATGGACTCGCTGGATAAGTGGGACATCTCCCGTAACCCATCCGCCGAAGTGCAGAAGTTCTACAGCGCGGGTCCTGCCGGCATTCCGACGCAGACAGCCTTCAGCCAGAGTACACGTTGGCCGACGCTGGATCTGGATCGCCACAATGGCTGCATCCGCGAAGTCAGCCATGCTTACTCGAAAGAAGGCGGTCTCGCCGTGTTATTTGGCAACATCGCGCCTGATGGTTGCATCGTTAAAACTGCAGGCGTTGATGAAAGCATTCTGAAGTTCTCTGGCCCGGCCCGCATCTTCGAAAGCCAGGACAGCGCAGTCGCCGCCATTCTTGCTGACCAGATCGTGGCCGGTGACGTTGTTATCATTCGCTACGAAGGTCCGCGCGGTGGTCCTGGCATGCAGGAAATGCTGTACCCAACGTCGTATCTGAAATCGAAAGGGCTCGGCAAAGCCTGCGCCTTGCTGACGGATGGCCGTTTCTCGGGTGGTACGTCCGGTCTCTCGATTGGCCATGCCTCACCCGAAGCAGCCGAAGGCGGCAACATTGCGCTGGTAGAGGAAGGCGACACCATCAACATCGACATTCCGAACCGCACCATTGAACTGGCCGTGTCGTATGAAGTGTTGGGCGCACGCCGCGCCGCCATGCTGGCGAAAGGCGACAATGCCTGGAAGCCGACTGAAGTGCGTACGCGCAAAGTGTCGAAAGCACTGCGTGCCTATGCATCGATGGCAACCAGTGCCGACAAGGGCGCAGTTCGCAAGGTCGATTAAATCGTTCGTACGACGATTCGTCGCGATGATCGTGGGCCGCTGGATTGCCAGCGGCCTTCATCGGGCAACTCGCTACTGCGGCTTGCACGCCACAAAGATGGCGTTCGAGCTCAGCCCATCCCACGGCCGCATGACACTGTAGTCATGCTCCATCACTGTCACGTCAAAGCCGATACCTTCCAGCAGCGTCTGCAGTTGGGGAAATGTCAGCGCCGTCATCGTGTGGTGGTCGCGCCATTCCTGCGTAACAGGTTCGGCGTCTTCCTGCGCAGAAGTTCTGCTGATCGTCAGATGCAGATCCAGCACCTCGCCGTCGCCGCGATAGTTCCAGCATGACTGGAATCCCAGCTGCGCGCTGCCGTCATCCAGATAAGTAGTAACACCGGCATCGTTCTGGATGCCCCGCGCGTCTACTGCATTGAACAACAACACTCCACCCGGTTTTAGTGCTGCATAGCTACGTCGCAAGGTCTCTGCCACCGCTGTGGTGGGGTGGGCGTAATGCAGTGAGTACAGAAAGCAGGTAATCAGATCGAAGGCATCCTGTTGTGTGAATGCGGCCAGATCGCATAGTTGCAGTGTCGCTTGCGGGCAACGCACCGCCGCTTGTCTCAACATCTCGGCACTGTTGTCGAGGCCGTGCGGGACGAAGCCGACCTGCTGCATTATTTGCAGGTGCTGGCCGGTGCCGCAGGCGAGATCGAGATAGTCCAATCCTGGCGCGGCCGTAAAAGTGTGGAACACCCGCTGGGCAAAGGCGCACTGCTCAACGTAGTCCACTTCGGCGCAGAAGCGATCGTAGTAGTTGGCCAGATCGGTGTAGAGGGAAGCGGGGAGCGACATGCTGTGCTGTTACTTCAACAACCAAACCACCTCATCAGCCGGCGTCCCTCGTATGGGCATCGGGCGCGATTCCGCGAATGTCAGTGAGTAGGTGCTGCCGTAATGGTGCCAGACTTCCGGTCCGGGCACGGAGTGCGGCGGGCCGGCCATCTGGTTCTGGTCGTACTCGAAGCAGATCAACAGTTGCGGTGCATTGCGGGTCACTGCCAGCAGGTGTTTGGTGTAGCGGATGCGCATGTCAGGCGGCAGTGCCACCAGTGCAGCCCGATCATAGATGGCTTGCACGGGCCCGAGTTGCGCCTGCGTCAGCTCGAATAAATCGCCTGTGAAGATATCGAGCATGGGCGCCTGATAGCGCTGCGACTTGCCGACGGTGGTGACTGACGCCTGCACGCCCAGCTCTTCGAACAACTGCTGCACAGCGAGTTCACTTAGTTCGCTGCCGGCTACCTGATAGCCGCGCTGCAGCAGCCACGCAATGTCACGGGTCTTGCCGCACAACGGTACGAATACCCGACTGCCGTGCGGCAACGCCAGTTCGTGCAGATGGCCTGTCAGCAGCGGATGAAAATCCTTCTCATGCCAACCGATTTCATTGTTGGTCCAGCGGTCGAGCCAGAAATTAGCTTCCATGATCAGCTCCCATGAGAGTGCCTTGTTGCGCGCAGTGATGTTTGATTCGAAGAGACGTCAGGTGCGTGGCAAGCTTAACCCATCGGCTGCCGGATGATGGTCTTCCATTTCGCGGGATCAGCGCGGCGAATGTCGCTCAGATAGATTTCATGATGCTTGCCGGCCAGTTTGCCGCTTGCCTCAATGAATGCATGCAATCGCGCTATCGTGGGACCTTCTTCCGAGAAAGGGCCAATGTGTAGCACCTGCGCGCAGCGGCCTTCGGTATAGTTTTCCAACCGCAGCTTCGGCACGCCCGGCAGCTTTTTCTTTTTGCTGACTTCATTCATGGCTTTCCCGATGATGTCGTCGCCAACAAAAGCCGGCTGCATGATCATCAGCGTCCACAGCCATTGGCTCTTGTCGTTGGCGACGAAGGCGGACATGTCCTCTGCCCACCACAGTCCTTCCAGCGGCATCACTGCGTAGTCGACTGGTTGGGGGCCTTTCTTGACCATGAACTTGGCGGTGTACGAAACGGAGAACAGTGCTTCCACTGCTTCCTTGTACTCCTGCGACGTGTTGGGATCGCCCGCACCATCGATCATCAGGTATTTGAACGTGGGCACCTCAACCTGCACGACCTTTTTGGCGGAAGGCTGGTAGAGCTGCCCCAGTTCTTTTTTTAGATCTATCTTGTTCATGGAACAGTAATTAGAGGTGAATATTCTTCCAGCGTACTGCTGCAATGACCAATTCAAATACCAGCCAGCACGCTCCCAGTACGGCGAGTGAAGCAGACGCCTGCGGCGGCACGAACAGGCTGCCAACTAGCGCGAGGGCCAGCACTATCCATAGACGCTTCGCCATCAAGAGTTCGGCCAGCGATCGCTTGAACTCTCCTGGGACAATCAGTTGCTCTACCGGAAGACTCATCACCGACGCAATCGCGGCAATGGACTCATTGGAGGCGCCGCCCGTGCTTTCGATCCGCTGGATCGTTCTCAGGCCAAGGCCGGTGATCACGGCCACGTGTTCCTGGCTCCAGGCGCGACGGGCTCGCTCTTCACGAATTTTCTTTGCATCAACTTTCATTTCCATCCTCTTGCTCCTCATGGTTGGTGGAGTACACAACCTAGGGAGAAATCGCTATCAAGGCTCCGGTACATGGCCGCCAACGTTGCGCCACTTGCCCGCCATGCCTGTATTGCAGGTTAACAAGCGCGTTAACCTTTCTGAAGCACAGGCTCATTCCCACAGAAACGGTGTATTGGCTGGTACTTCCTCCATGAAGGCTTCAACTGCCTGGATCTTGCCATCATAGATCTTGAACATCTCGAATACTGACAGTTCACCTTCGCCTCTCATCAGGGAGCCCTTGCCGAAGTTCATGCGGAGCCAGGCGATGCCCTGCTCTTCATCAATACCAGCGACCTGGGCCTTGATACCAGCCAGCGTCGGCAGGCGTTGTTCGCGGATGTGGTCGCAGCCGGGGAAGAAGGTGCAGCTGGGGCCGGCCATCAACTGGCCGTTTTCGAAACGGTAGGCGTCGGGCGCGAACTGGGCATCGGCGGTGACAAAGCTGCCGACACGCAGACCTTCCGGATAAAGCAAGGCGAGGCGTTCAAGGTCGGCGCGGGAGTTACGTTGCGCAGCAGTCGGGGTCACGTTCATCGCGTCGCTGGCTGTCAGGACGGAATCGGGATTGAAGATCATGCCTTCTTCTTTTGTGCGGACGACCATCGTTTCAACGCCGGCAATCTTGTCGCCTTGCAGCTGCAGACGGATGGCAACGAGTACTGGCTTGCCACCTTCGATGGCCTTCACATGCGTGCCAGCAATGCCTTGGTTTACGTCGAGCACATCCTGGCGGAATTCGCTGAGACTATCGATAGTCGTCCACAGCCCTTCACCGAGTGTCAATTCGCTGGTGTCTTCGGTAAAGCGAACATTCGCAGTGACCGGCAACACACTCGCGTCGTGCTTGACGAGGGCATTGAGATAGTTGGTAACGGTGTCACGCAGACAATCGCGATTGCAGGTTTGGGCAGCGGCGCTGTTGGTCATAAGGGGAACGATGAAAAATGCAGCAGCAAGCGGAAGTATTTTCTTCATGGAGAGGTTCCTCATCCGGTTTTTTGTTTGGCTGCAAACTAGCACGAACCCTCGCAACCCTACCAGCCAGAGGCACCAGTCACGGTATCATCGCTGGTTCCACTACTACCGTTTTTAACCATGACTGACTTGAACGAGTTTCTCGCTTCTACTCCTCACATTGATTGGCAACATTCTGCCGTGTTGGCGAAAGCGCAATCGCTGCGGGGCAATCAGCAGGACGCGCGTGCTATCACCGCTGCGTGTTTTCAATTTGTGCGTGACGAAATTCAGCACTGCTCGGATTTCAAGCGCAACAGACTTACCTGCAGTGCGTCCGACGTGCTCGCACATGGCACCGGTTTTTGTTACGCCAAGAGTCATTTGCTGGCCGCGTTGTTGCGCGCAAATGGTATTCCTGCGGGGATGTGCTACCAGCGTCTGACATTCACTGATGACAAACCGCCCTACACCTTGCACGGATTGAATGCGGTGTATCTCGATGACATTGGCTGGTTCCGCCTTGATGCCCGTGGCAACAAGGCCGGCGTGGATGCGCAGTTCACGCCACCGGTTGAGCGGTTGGCATTTCCGATCAAGGTTGCGGGCGAAGCTGATCTGCCGGGTATTTGGGCAGAGCCTTTGCCTGCGGTAGTCGACGTGCTCACTCGCTACACAAGCGTGCAAGAAGCCGTGCAGCGTTTGCCTGATGTAGAACCTGCCGCTTATTCCGCACCCGCCAACAACGTCATGCAATTGTTCGCGATTACGCCGGACTCCTTGTTGCCTCCAGGTTGTGACGGTGTGGAGGAATTCGCTCAGGGCATGAGCGAAGCGATGCGCGGACTGTATTCACAGCAAGGTTTTATCCAACCGTGGATTGGTTATCTCGCAATGGAAGGCGGACGCTGTGTTGGCACTTGCGCGTTCAAGTCGCCGCCAAAGGAAGGTCGTGCCGAAATTGCCTACTTCACGTTTCCGCCGTACGAAGGCAAGGGCGTAGCAACGCGGATGGCGCGCCAGTTGGTGGCAATGGCGCAAGCGAGTGATGGCGACGTGAAGATTGCAGCGCAGACATTACCGCAAACAAGCGCCTCAACAGCGATACTGACGAAACTGGGCTTTACGCACATCGGCGATGTGCAACATCCCGAAGACGGTCTCGTGTGGGAGTGGCAATTGCCAACGAAGTAGCTGGCGCCCGCGGCGTTCGAAGCAACTTTTCAGGAACTGCGTACCAATCTAACCAGTAGCGCAAATTCCATTCATAAAAAAAGGGAGCCGAGGGCTCCCTTTTTGATACTGCAACAGCGAAGCGCTTACTTGATCTTGGCTTCGGTGTAGCTCACATGCTTGCGCACGACAGGATCATACTTTTTGATTTCCATCTTGTCGGGCATGGTGCGTTTGTTTTTGTCAGTGGTATAGAAGTGGCCGGTGCCGGCGCTGGATACCAGACGAATCTTGTCTCTCATGACTTAATCCTCTCTTTCAATTCAGGTTATTAGATTTTGACGCCGGTAGCGCGGATGTCACTCAGCACTGCGTCGATGCCTTTCTTGTCGATAATGCGCATGCCCTTGCTGGTCAGACGCAATGCAACAAAGCGGTTTTCCGACTCAACCCAGAAACGATGGGTGTGCAGGTTGGGGCTGAAGCGGCGCTTCGTGCGGTTTTTGGCGTGTGACACGTTGTTGCCAACCAGGGGCGATTTGCCGGTCACCATGCAGACTCTGGACATACACTTGCCTCGGAATACGTAAACTGAGGATTTACTGGGAAAAAGAGGCGCGCTTTATACCAAATGGCCCCGGGCAAGGCAACCGGAACGGCCTTGAAACGACTATTCCGGGTAAATTTGAGGCCCAATCGCCTGTGTCACTGCGCGACCGGCCCGGACTAAATCAATCCCCGCTCGGCCAGCGAGATGACATCCGTATCCCCCACCACGAAGTGATCCAGCGTGCGGATATCGATCAACCCCAGCGCATTCTTGAGCCGGCGGGTGATGCCGATGTCGGCCTGGCTGGGTTCGGCTACACCCGACGGGTGGTTGTGGGCGAAGATCAACGCGGCGGCATTATGGTACAGCGCCCGGTCGACCACGATGCGCGGATGCACAGTGGCGCCATCGATGGTCCCCTGGAACAGCTCTTCGACGGCGATGACCCGGTTCTGGTTATCCAGAAAAAGGCACAGAAAGACCTCCCTCGCATAGCTACGCAGCCGGCCTCTTAGATAGTTGCGGGTCAGAACCGAAGAATTCAGGCAATCGGTGCGCTGCATGCCCTCCAACAAGTGCCGTTGGGTCAGTTCGAGCGCTGCCTGCAACTGCACATAGCGGCTGGAGCCCATGCCCGGCTGGGCGCAGAAATCGTCAAGCGTGGCTTCCAGCACCCCGCGCACACTGCCAAACACACTCAACAGGTTGCGGGCGAGATCGAGGGCCGACTGGCCGGCCAGGCCGGTGCGCAGGAAGATGGCGAGCAACTCGGCATCCGACAGGCTGCCGGCTCCCTGCTGCAGTAGTTTCTCGCGCGGGCGTTCGCGCGCTGGCCAATGGGCGATCGTGGTCATGTTCCCTCCGTGGAATCAGTCCTGGACCCAGTTTAGTAGAGATTCCGCGATCCAGCCTGTGTAAGAATCACCGCACCTTCATTGCGCGGGAACACTGGCCATGCCGGCGTCCTTCATCAGCTTTCTGGCCTGGATCGAAGCGTCTGCGCTTGGCGTCTGGGTGGGCGAATCGCAATGGGGCTTCCCAATCTCGCTGACCCTGCATGCCTTCGGCATGGGCATGCTGGCGGGCGGCAACCTGGTGCTGGCACTGCGCCTGCTGGGTTTTGTGCGCAGCATTCCGCCGACGAGCCTGCTGAAGATTTACCCGCTGCTATGGTGCAGCGCCGTGCTCAGCCTGATCTCGGGCGTGATGCTGCTGTCAGCCTATCCGGCCAAGGCCCTCACCAATCCCGTCTTTTATAGCAAGCTGACCTTTGTGGTCATCGGCCTGTGTTTGCTGGCGCGGCCTGTGCGTCACCAGCTGGAGACAATGGACCTCCAGGCGGCGCCCACTTCCACCCAGCGCCGCCTCGGCATTGTCATCGCCCTGCTCTGGCTGGCCACTATCACGGCCGGTCGCTTTCTGGCCTACACCCACAGCGTGCTGCGGGTTAACGATCTGACGGGAGGCTGACATGGAAGAGACGCTGCTGCAGATATCCCACAGCACTGGCATCTTCGACTTCATGCACAGCGAATGGGGCTGGCCTGTCATCGAATCGCTGCACTTTATTGGTCTGTCGTTTTTGCTGGGCACGGTGGGCCTGTTCGATCTGCGGTTACTTGGGGTAGCGCAATCGATCCCGTTGGCTGCGCTGCACAGGTTGGTGCCGTTTGGCGTTGGAGGCTATCTGCTGAATGTGACCACCGGCTTCATGTTTGTCAGCAGCGTGCCTGATCAGTACCTCTATAACCCGGCTTTCCAGAGCAAGCTGCTGTGCATGATCGTGGCTGGTTTCAACATGGTGTTGTTCTACAGCTTCAGTTATCGCGCTGTCGTGCAGGTCGAAGTGTCACCGACTCAGCTGCGGCTGGGCCGCGTGTTCGCATTTGTCTCGTTGGTTTGCTGGTTGGGCGTCATCACGGGCGGGCGGCTGATCACTTTCTACCGGCCGCCGTATCACTGGTGTTTTTGGTGCGGGTAGAATGCCGCCATGACGACGTTTACCCCACTCCCTGCTGTTCTCACCAGCCTGCAAAACAAGCGCATTCTGCTCGGCCTCACCGGCGGCATTGCGGCTTATAAAGCAGCCGAGCTTTGTCGTCTGTTGATTGGCGCCGGCGCTGAGGTGCAGGTGGTCATGACGAAGGGCGCCCAGGAGTTCATCACGCCGCTGACGATGCAGGCCCTGTCCGGCAATCGCGTACATACCGAATTGCTTGATCCTGCCGCCGAAGCCGCGATGGGCCACATTCAATTGGCCCGTTGGGCGGATCTGATTCTGGTAGCACCCGCGAGCGCCAGCTTCATGGCGCGATTGGCGCATGGTGAGGCCAGTGATTTGCTGACGACGGTTTGTCTGGCGCGTCGTTGCCCGCTGGCATTGGCGCCTGCAATGAATCAGGCGATGTGGGGCAATGCCGCCACTGGAGAGAATTTTCAACTGCTGGAAAAAATGGGCGTGCTGTTCTTTGGCCCTGCTGCCGGTGCGCAAGCGTGCGGTGATATCGGCCCAGGTCGTTTGCTGGAGCCAGCCGAGTTGCTGCAACTGTGTGCGGCGCAATTTGCGACCGGTGCATTGAGTGGGCGCCATGTGGTCATTACTGCCGGTCCCACGCGAGAAGCCATTGACCCAGTGCGTTATCTGAGCAATCACAGCTCGGGCAAGATGGGTTATGCCATTGCAGAAGCCGCGATCGAGGCCGGTGCACGCGTCACGTTGATTACGGGACCGACTGCACTGACACCGCCAGATCGTTGCACGGTGGTTGCTGTCACGTCCGCCCAGGAAATGTTGGCAGCGTGTCAGGCACATCCGTCTGATATTTTTATCGCTGTTGCAGCGGTTGCAGATTACCGCATGGCAGAACCGTCATCGCAGAAGATCAAGAAAAGCAGTGATGAATTGACTCTCACGCTCGTTCGCAATCCCGACATCCTCGCGACGATGGCCGCCAGCAAACCAAAACCGTTCTGTGTTGGCTTCGCAGCAGAAACGCAAAACCTCGCCGCCTATGCGCAGGAAAAATTGCGCAGCAAACAGCTCGACATGATCTTCGCCAACGATGCGGCCAGTACATTCGGCGCTGACGATGCCACTGTGAGCGCGTTCTGGCCCGGTGGTTTTACTGATCTGGCACCCGCCAGCAAAACCCAACTTGCACGCGACCTCATTGCACTCATCGCTACGCGGAGCCGCAGTTCGCATGAGTGAGTACCGCATTGCGCCAGAAATTTTTCGTGCATATGACATTCGCGGCATCGTCGGCAAAGGACTTGATCCAGTTGGCGTACGCCTGATCGGACAAGCCATAGGCACTGAAGTGCAGACGCTGGGTGATCGCACCATCCTGGTCGGTGCAGATGCGCGCCTGTCGAGCCCAGTGTTGTCGGAAGCGCTGATGGCAGGGTTGTGTGACAGCGGCTGCAACGTCGTCGATCTCGGCATCATTCCCACGCCCTTGCTGTATTTCGCTACCCATACGCTGGAGCACAGCTCCGGCATCATGGTGACTGGCAGCCACAACCCGCGCGATTACAACGGCATCAAGATTGTGTTGCAGAAGCATGCGCTGGCAGATAACCAGATTCAGCGCGTGCGTGAGCGCATCGACAACAAGGAGTTGAAAAGCGGCAGCGGCTCGCGCTCAGCGCGTGACATCAAGCTGGCGTATCTGCGCAAGGTGACTGATACGGTCAAACTGCAGCGATCCTTCAAGGTGGTGATCGACTGCGGCAATGGTGTTGGTGGCCTGATTGCGCCTGAACTCTTCGAGCAGCTCGGCTGTGAAGTCATTCGCCTTTACTGCGAACCTGATGGCAATTTCCCGAATCATCACCCCGACCCAACGGTCGCCGAAAATATCAAAGACCTGCGCGATGCCGTGCTGCAGCATGGCGCCGATCTTGGCATTGGCCTTGATGGCGACGCCGATCGCATCGGCCTGGTGTCAGCCACTGGCAAGATACTGAATGCCGATCACATGCTGCTGGCATTTGCGATGGACATCCTGCCCGACAACCCCGACGCCCGTATCGTGTTCGATGTGAAGAGCAGCCACCATCTGGGCCGCATCATTCGCGCCTGCGGCGGTATTCCGGTGATGTGCAAGAGCGGCCACTCCTATGTGAAACAGAAGCTCTACCAGACCGATGCCTTGCTGGGTGGTGAATTTTCTGCCCACATTTTCTTCCAGCATCGCTGGTTTGGTTTCGACGACGGCATCTATACCGCTGCCCGCTTTCTCGAGCTGATGGACAAGTACGACGCGACCGCCGACGCCCTGCTGGACCACATGCCCATCAGCTGCAATACGCCAGAGTTGTTCATCGCTACCCCGGAGGCGCTCAAGTTTGCGGTGATGGAACAGATCTGCCACCAGCTGCATTTCGACGAGGCGACGATCTCGCTGATCGACGGCGTGCGTGCCGATTTCGACCATGGCTGGGGACTGATTCGCGCCTCCAACACCACGCCCAACCTGGTGCTGCGATTCGAAGCCGACACTGATGAAGCCATGCAGGATATCCAGCAGCGGTTCCGACTGGCACTATTGGCGCTGTTGCCTGATTTGTTGCTGCCTTTTTAGTCAGCTGTTTTAACTTACCGTTTTAGCCGTGGTTTAATTCCGCCCGATCGCACCGCCCCAAGGAAATCGTCCATGACCCTCGACATCAAAGCTGCCGGCAATGTCGCCGCCGTACTGACGGAAGCGCTGCCCTATATCCAGCGTTTCATCGGCAAGACCATCGTCGTCAAATACGGCGGCAACGCCATGATTGATGAAGAGCTGAAGAACAGCTTCGCGCGTGACATCGTGTTGATGAAACTGGTCGGCATGAACCCCATCGTCGTGCACGGCGGTGGCCCGCAGATTGGTTCGTTGCTGGAAAAGTTGGGCATCAAGTCGAGCTTTGTCGACGGCATGCGCGTAACCGACAACGAGACTATGGACGTTGTTGAAATGGTGCTGGGTGGTCTGGTCAACAAACAGATCGTCTCGCTGCTGAACAAAAACGGTGGCAAGGCCATTGGCATCACCGGCAAGGACGGCGACTTTATTCGCGCGAAGAAAATGACCGTGACGCGTCACACACCTGGTCTGGAAGCACCCGAGATCATCGACATCGGTCATGTGGGCGAAGTGGTTGGCGTGAATCCCGCCATCATCAACATGATGCTGTCGAGCGACTTCATTCCGGTGATTGCACCAATCGGCTTTGATCACACCGGCCAGTCGTACAACATCAATGCCGATATTGTGGCAGGCAAACTGGCCGCATTGCTGAATGCAGAGAAACTGATCCTGCTGACCAACATCGCGGGCGTACAGAACAAGGCCGGCGAAGTAATGCCTGCCATGACGATTGAAGACGTGCACGCCATGATTGCCGATGGCACGATTTACGGCGGCATGTTGCCGAAGATTTCCTGTGCACTCGATGCAATGAGTTCTGGCGTCAACAGCGTGCAGATCATCGACGGCCGTATTCCGCATGCGGTACTGTTGGAAGTGTTCACCGACCAGGGCATCGGCACGCAAATCACCCGCCGCGCCAACTGATGTTCAACCGGAACGATTACAACAAGAAGAGCGATCAATGACGGTCACCACTGTCAAAGTAAAGGGACAACGCCGCGAGCATATTCTGCAAGTGCTCGCTGGCATGCTGGAAACCCATCCGGGTAACCGCATTACAACCGCTGAACTGGCGAAAGCCGTCGGCGTGTCGGAAGCGGCGCTCTATCGTCACTTTCCCAGCAAGGCGCGCATGTTTGAGAGCCTCATCATCTTTATAGAAGAGACCTTGTTCACCCGCATCACGCGTATTGTGGCTGAAAGCGATAACGCCTACGGCTACTGCGAGAAAATCATGATGCTGGTGCTGGGCTTCTCCGAGAAGAATCCTGGTCTCAGTCGTGTGATGAATGGTGATGCGCTGTCGGGCGAGCATGAGCGTTTGCGCCAGCGTGTCAGCCAACTGCACGAACGGCTGGAAGCGCAACTGCGGCAGATAC
>JAZKEH010000375.1:0-5195 GCA_040387155.1 Pseudomonadota bacterium
ATGAAACGAGACTGGACAGAAGTTCTTTTGCTGCTTTGCCTGCACGCAGGTTTGGCAATTGCTGCTGACGCTGACGCGGAGCTTGATTTATTTGCAGTCTCAACCCGTTCTGATCTTGTCAGTGGTGGACAAGTACTGGTCCACCTTGCAGCTGATGAAGGCCAGTTGGACGGTGTCGCATTTTTTTTGAACGATATAGACGTTACTGCGCAGTTCAGGCGTTCGGCTAACGGCACCGTCCTCGCTCTCCTCGGCGATTTGCAGCCGAACGCAAACATGCTGCAGGCGAGGAACAGAGCAGGCGCCGTTCAAGCGGAGTTGCGGCTAAAAAACCATCCAGCCAGCGGACCCGTCATTTCGGGTCCGCACGAAGAACCCTTCTTCTGCTCGACCCACCTGTTTCCTCTGGCGACTGGCGACCTGCTGGGTCCTGTCACCGGCCCGGATTGTCACGTCGAGACACGCATCGATTACGTTTATCGTACTACTGAGGGCAGCATAAACCCGCTGCCCGATTTGCAGTCCCGCCCGGATGATCTCGCCTGGACAACCTTGCCCAAGGGACAGCGCCAGCCCTTCATCGTGAGAATCGAGACTGGTGTCATCAACCGCGCCATATACGAAATTGCCGTATTGCATAATCCTGCGGATCCCGTACCTGATGCATGGACGACGAATACCGGTTGGAACAGCCGGCTTGTGTATCGCTTCGGCGGTGGCTGCAGGGCTGGCTGGCATGTACAGGGCAGCGGCACCGGCGGCGTATTGGATGACATTCTGCTTGGTCGCGGCTACGCACTTGCCTCTGCGTCACTGAACGTGTTCGGCAACAACTGCAGCGATCTCCTCGCGGCCGAAACGATGATGATGGTCAAGGAACATTTCATCGAAAACTATGGACTGCCAGAGTTCACGATCGGTTGGGGTAGCTCAGGTGGTGCGCACCAGCAACATGTGATTGGTGACGTGTACCCGGGCCTGCTTGACGGTCTGATTGTTGGGCAGAGTTTTCCTGATGTCACGTCGACGACGAACTTCAAACTCATGGACGGCAGGTTGCTGGAAACCTATTTCAATACTACGGCTCCGGACATGTTCAGTTTGGAACAGCAACGTGCAGTCGCGGGTTTCGGCGTGCACGCCAGTATCGCCAACCAGAGTGAGGGAGCTAACCGCCTGGTGCCAGATGCCGAATTTGCAGATGAGGTACCTGTGGAAGCTCGCTATTCGCCTCGCAGCAATCCAGGTGGCGCCCGCGGCTCGGTGTATGACCATTTGGTCAATGTTTATGGGCGGGATCCGGCCACTGGATTTGCCCGGCGCCCGTTGGACAATGTTGGTATCCAGTACGGATTGGCTGCTCTGAACGACCGCGCCATCACCGTTGCGCAGTTTCTCGATCTTAATGACCGCATTGGCGGTCTCGATGCCGATGGAAGACACCAGCCGCAGCGCAGCGTGGCGAATCCGGAGGCGATCACTGCAGCCTATCGCAGCGGTCGCGTCACTTGGGGTGGTAACGGCTTGGCCGAAATGCCGATCATAGACGTCAGACAATATATGGATTTACGTGAGGGCGGTGACAACCACATGCGGGTACATAGCTTTCAAACTCGCGAGCGGCTACGGCAGGCGAATGGTCACTCCGACAACCAGGTGATTTTGGTTCAGGACACCAGCAGGGGTTTCGGTTTCGGGCCCGATTATTCCAGTACTGCCCGCAACCCATTGTTGTATGACGTGGCGCTTGTCGAAATGGATCGGTGGCTGGAACAACTTCGCACAGACGATTCTGCTGATTCTGTAGCGATCAAACTGCGAAGGGCCAAACCAGCAGAGCTGGTGGATGCCTGCTGGACTGAAGACGGACAGAGAATCGCCGAAGTACAGACCTACGACGGAGCCGGCAAATGTAATGCCTTGTATCCGTCTTTTCCCTTGCCGCGAATGGTGGCGGGCGGGCCACTCACCGATAACATCGTCAAGTGCCACCTGAAAACCCCTGATCCCGGCGAATACAGGGTGGCGTTCAGTGCTGCCGAACGGGCGCAACTCGCGGAAATATTTTCGGACGGTGTCTGTGACTGGACCCAGCCGGGGGTTGGGCAGCAGCCTTCGCAATCCTGGTATCGCGTTGGAGACTGACATGAAAAATCTTGTTTTCACCGCAAGCTGCATTGCACTGCTGGCCAGCACTGCATGTACCCCAGCTACAGACAGTATTGCCACTGACATCGTAGTGGCCCAGCGAGAAGTGCCGCAATTTGCCGTTGACCCAGGCTGGCCGACACTACCCGCCAACTGGAAGCTGGGCATCGTCTCCAGTGTAGCAATTGATGCGCAAGATCACGTGTGGGTGCTGCATCGGCCCCGCACGCTGGAAGGTGCAGAAGCGGCACAGGCCGCGCCGCCAGTACTCGAGTTCGACAACGCCGGCAACTTTATTCAGGGTTGGGGAGGTCCAGGTATCGGCTATGACTGGCCGGAAACCGAGCATGGCATCCATGTTGATCACAGCGGTCAAGTCTGGATCGCTGGCAACGGTACTGAGGACCAGATCCTGAAATTCAACAGTAGAGGTGAATTTCTACTCCAAATCGGCAGCCGTGACAGCGCGGGTGGCAACACCGACCCGCTTCGCCTCGGAGGCCCTGCCGACACATTCGTGCATGCCGCAACCAACGAACTATTCGTGGCCGATGGTTATGGCAACCAGCGCGTCATCGTGTACGACGCCAGCTCAGGCCAGTTCAAACGCATGTGGGGTGCATTCGGTTCCACGCCGACAGCGGTGTCGGACACCGAAGCGGAGCGACCGGAAGGCCCGACGCAGTTTGTGCAACCGGTGCATGCTGCACGCGTGTCGAACGATGGGCGCGTCTATGTGTCGGATCGAGGGGGCAAACGAGTGCAGGTATTTAACACTGACGGGAAATATCTGCAGCAGGTCTTTATTGGTCGAGAATGTGAAGCGCCTGAGTGTGGCAACGGCCAGACCGCAGCAAGCACGGCGTTTTCACCCGATGTAGAGCAGCGTTTTCTTTATGTGGGCAACCGCAGCCAGGCGAAAGTTATGGTGCTGGACCGGCAGACGCTGGAAGTGCTTGACGAGTTCGGGCACTGGGGGTCGGCGCCCGGCGAGTTCGGAACGCTGCACCACATAGCGGCGGATTCCCAAGGCAATCTGTACACCACTGAAGTGACGCCGCTGCAGCCCGAGAATCGCCGCGTGCAGAAATTTGTTTTTACCGGGTTTGCGACGAAGGACTGAGTCACGGCTGTGCAGGGAGCGGGAAGAGGGCAAAATCAGGCGCATCTTTATCTGAGAGAGTTTTGCCACCAGGCCCGACGCCAACAATTTGCAGAATCACGTCTTCGCCGCGGGCGCCGTCGAAATGCATTTCACCCGCCGGATGCAACATGTAAGAGCCTGGGCCCACAGGTACCGTTAGTTCGGGATCGAAGGTAGTGCCCGTGCCACTCCACCAGGTACCCTCCAGAACTACTGCGACGCGGTCATCCGGATGGCTGTGAGGTGCGCTCATCACACCGGGTGGAAAATGGATCCGCAAAACGTACAGGCCAGGCTCGGCGGGATTGCCGTACAGGAAGGCTTGCTTGACCCCCAGCTCACCTGCGAGGCCGGGGTAGGCTACCCATTCGATATCGGCAGGTGCCAGCCTGACAAAATCCCGACTGGAAGTGGCAGGCTCCGCCGCTTGCACACTTTTGGCGATAAAGTAACTGGAGCTTGTCATAGCAAACGTCAGTACTACCATCGTGACCGCGATTTTTCTGGACATGTTTCCTCCGAATAGTTTTTGTTGAGTTCTGGACCGTCCGTGCAAATGCGGATAAGGCACCCTCACGGCGCTGATTGTTCATACGCCCTTTGCCATGCTGCCTGCATTGCCCCGCGTGGAATTTCCTGGCCACGCAGATAAACCCTGGCAATGCTCCGTGTGTTTGTAATGTCTTCCAGCGGGTTGGCGTCAAGCACCACAAAATCGGCGCTCTTGCCGACCGCAACTGTACCCAGCTCGTGTTGCAAGCCTACGATGCCAGCAGAGACTCGCGTAGCAGCGATCAGTACCTGTGCGGGTGACATGCCGGCAGCTACCATGTTCTCCATTTCCGTATGCATGGTCCAACCGATGAACTGGTCGCCTTGCTGGCCACCACCATCAGTACCCACACCAATTTTCACTCGGGCCTCTGCCAGGCGGCGTATCCCGCTGGCCAACTTGTCCCAGGTCGCCTGCGCTTCAGCACGGGCTTCGGAACTCATGCCGGTGAGCCTGGCCTGCAGGCGTGCGAGCTGACTTGGGGGAGCTGTCGCTGCGAGTAAAGGATGGACGGGATCAAGCCACGGTGCGGTGACATTGCGACGCGGCGCGCCCAGCGCCAGGGTGAAGAATACTTCCGGCCGTTCTGCCAGTAAGGCCATGAGTTCCTCGTCCACTTCGGCAGGCATGTGCGCAAAGCCATCGACTCCGGCACGCAAGAGAGACTTTACGTCTTGCAGGCCAGTCGCATGCACTACCACCCGCAGGCCGCTGCGGTGTGCTTCATCGATAATGGCCTGATAGATTGCCGGCGTAAATTTCCGAACCTGACCTCCACGGTCGTCTACCCAGGTCTTGAGCAATGGGACGCGATTGGCCACCAGGTCGGCGACTGCAGGAAAAATATCAGCCTGATTCTCAATCAACCAGGCTGAGTGGCGCATGTTGTCAGGGCGAATTTCGTCTGCAGGTGCCAGACCTCGCCCCGCGGTAAGGAAACGTGCTGCCGCCGGATACAAACCATCCACCGTTTCGTCTCTTATCTGGAACGGTAGTTCACCAAAATCCGTACCCCATGCCATGCTGGCAGCAACACCATACCAGGCGAAGCGGTGCATATGGTCGAGGATGTTCGCGCGCGTGTAGTACTGCGGGCCGCTATCGAGTTCATGCATGTAGCCGATATGTGAATGTGCATCGATGAAGGCCGGAACCACGGTCTTTCCATCCAGGTTGATGCGCGTAGTACCGGGATCCAGATTGATCTCATCGCGTTTGCCGACTGCGATGAAGCGGCCATTTTCAGCGACGAACACCGAGTCTTCGAGAGGAGGACCATCTTCACCGGTGATCAGCAGCGCACCTTCAAACACCAGGGTCTGGGCGGTTGCCGACGTCGGCACTGCCGCA
>JAZKEH010000376.1:0-1519 GCA_040387155.1 Pseudomonadota bacterium
CTACAACGGCGTTCTTTTTTTTCCGCAACCATACTGCAAGGTGGGATGACTGAAGCGGGGCGTATTCTAGCCGATAGCCCCACTGCCCTGGCCAGTGCTTTTACACGTCTTTGCCACGATTATTTCCTGCGTGGCGCAGCCGGTGGCTTGCTTTTTGGGCTGGTTTCCGCCCGCGGCTTTTTTCCGGTCCATTTCACTGCATACAAATCGCGACGGCGGTCTTCGGCATTACGCACGGAACCGGCAACACGGACGTTTGCCAGTTTGGCGGGCTCCAGATCAGCCACCAGCACGGCTTCCACGTTGGCCGATGCCTCCGCCACGATCGCATCATGTGGAAATCCGAAGTCCGAAGGCGAAAACACCGCCGACTGCCCGTATTGATTATCGAGGCAACCTACCTGCGGCATGCAACCGACGCTGCCCGCGAGCACCACGTAGATTTCATTCTCGATGGCACGTGCCTGCGCGCACAAACGTACCCGCAAATAACCATTCTTCGAATCGGTCCAGAATGGCACGAACAATATGTCGATACCCTGTTCTGCCAGCAGACGTGGCAACTCGGGGAACTCCACGTCATAACAGATCAACACGCCGACCCGGCCACAGTCCGTATCGAAGGCCTGCAGCACGTTGCCACCCTGCATGTCCCATTCTTTCTTCTCGCCCGGTGTCGGATGCAGTTTGGCCTGCTGCTCCACCCTGCCGTCGCGATGACAGAGACAGGCGATGTTATAGAGGCGTTTGCCTTCCAGCATCGGCACCGAGCCGGCAATGACGTTGATGTTGTACTTAAGGGCCATGGCAGCGATGGCATCGATAATGAGTTGGCTCTGGCCTGCCAGCGCACGCATCGCGGCATGACTGCTGAGCTCGGGCGTCAGCGCCATCAACGGCGTCGTGAAAAATTCCGGGAAGACAGCGAAATCGCAGGGATAGGACGCCAGCGTCGCGATCTGCCGCTCCACCAACATCAGCAATTCCGCAGTGGATGCGAAGGGGCGCATCTGCCATTGCACACTGCCTACCCGTACGCGTTGTGGGGCTTTGTTGCTGCATTGGTTGTTGGCCATGAGGTTGCTCGCCGAAATTGGTATGGAAAGGATCTGTGCTGAATTTTACGGCCAAATTTTCCAAGTGCCAGAGTAGAATGCACGCTTGTATCAGCCAGTGCTTCGAACCCATGTGGAATCGCGATAATCCGTATCTTGCCCAGTTGTACAGCCAACACGCGCTGACAACACCCGCCGCCATCAAGCAAGTGCGCCACGTGGAAATCGATCTCGGCGATTCCGGTATCCAGTATGAACCGGGTGACACCCTGGCAATCAAAATCCAGAACGACCCGCTGCTGGCCAGAGCAATCCTTGCCACCTGCCATCTCAGCGACCATGAAGAACTGGCCGCCACGCTGCAGCAGTATTATGAACTCACCCAGGTGCATCCCGGCTTCTTCAAGCATTACGCCGAACACTGTGCGCATCCTGAACTGCACAAGCTGCTGGCCGACAGCAAG
>JAZKEH010000376.1:1529-3105 GCA_040387155.1 Pseudomonadota bacterium
GCGGCATTTGCAGGATCGTCAGTATTCAATCGCTTCTTCACAACGTGTCAGTCCAACCCGGGTTGCGCTGACAGTGGGGTTGTTGCAGTTCAGCAGCCAAGGGGTCAACCGCACCGGTGCGGGCTCCAGCTATCTGGCCGAGCGTGTCAGTGCCGATGTGCGCGTGCCCGTCTATGTCATCAGCAATCCGAACTTCCGCCTGCCACCCGATCCGGCTACACCGATCATCATGATTGGTCCGGGCACGGGCATTGCGCCCTTCCGCGCGTTTCTGCAGGAGCGCCAAAGCCTCGGCGAAACCGGTCCGCACTGGTTGCTGGCAGGCAATCGCCATCGCCACGAAGATTTTCTGTACGGCGACGAACTGCTGCACTGGCAGCACAGCGGTCTGCTGACGCGGTTTGATGTGGCGTTCTCGCGCGACCAACCGGAAAAAATCTACGTGCAGGACTTGCTGCAACAACACGCTGCCGACATCTATGGCTGGCTGCAGGATGGCGCCCATCTCTATGTCTGCGGCGATGCCAAGCACATGGCGGAAGATGTGCAGAAGATGCTGCTGCAGATCATTGAGCAGCAGAGTGGCCTTGATGCCACTGTCGCGCGTCAGTATCTGGTCACGCTGCGTCAACAGAAGCGTTACCAGCGCGATGTCTATTGAACTGTCGCCACTGCAACACGAACAACAACAGAAGAAGAAAAAGGATCAGCCATGCATATCGTCATTACCGGTGCCAACGGCTTCATTGGCAAGCACCTGACATTGAAACTGTTGCAACTCGCGCGCCAGCAACCTGCGCAATGGCCGGTGACGAAAATCAGTGTGATGGATTTCTCGCTTGATCAGTTACCAACCGACGCCTTGCTACAACCGGTCAAAGGCAGCTTTGCCGACGCAGCGACGCTGCAGCAGACATTGGCCGTGCCGGCCGATCTGGTCTTCCACCTTGCATCAGTGCCAAGCGGCCGCAGCGAAAGTGATCCCGCGCTGGGCATTGACGTAAACGTGCACGGCACGTTGCGTTTGCTGGATGCGTTGAAAGCACAAGGCAATGCGCCACGCGTCGTCTTTGCCAGTTCAATCGCCGTCTATGGCAAACCGCAGGTGCCCCTCGTCACCGACGATACGCTGCCAACACCGACGTTGAGTTACGGTGCCCACAAGGTCATTGGTGAAGTGCTGCTGAATGATTACGTGCGGCGTGGCTGGCTCAAGGGCTGCTCACTGCGCTTGCCGGGCATCGTCACGCGACCGCCGGAACCCAATGGCGCCGTATCGATCTTCCTCAGCAATCTGATCCGTGAACTCAGTCAGGGTCGCCCCTTCACCTGCCCTACCGGCGAAGATGCCCATACCTGGTTGATGTCGGTTGGTTGCTGTGTCGACAATCTGTTGCACGCGGCACAGCAGGACTTCACTGATCGCCGCACCTTCATGCTGCCACCCCAGCATGTGCATCTGGGCAGTCTGGTAAAGGCGATCGCGGACGAGTTCAACATCAGCAACATGGCGTCACTGATTCACTGGCAGAAGGATGAGTGGGTGCAGTTCAACTTCGGCAGCTACCCGCCGGTA
>JAZKEH010000377.1:0-2703 GCA_040387155.1 Pseudomonadota bacterium
CCAACTCCAGCTGTTCTTTTGAGCGGGTCAGGATGGTGACCTGCGTTACGAGGTTGTCGTTGTTGACCTGACTGAAAGGCAGCGTGATTGCTTCTGTGCGCGCGCTGAACAGAGCTGACTCTCGTTCTCTGGGCAAGCTGTAGACGCCCACTACTTCACGCCACGTCTCTGCCACTGCAGGCACACCCATGACGCGAACGCGCTTGCCCAGTGCTGATTCTCCGGGCCACAAGAGATCCGCCAGCGCCTGCGAGATGAAAGCCACTGGCACAGAGTCAGTCTGGTCAAATTCGTTCAGGTAACGCCCTTCCCGCAAGGTCGGCACAAGGGAGGCATCGAAGGAAATATCGTCGGGGAGCGGATTATGGAACCCTGTGGCCAGTATCTGCGCAAGGTTGCCGCTCTCGGCGTCAACCTCAGCGGCAGTTTCCGCCTGCACGCGGGCCTCGCCAAGACCGCCGCCCACCTGCACATAGGCGACTGCGGGTTCAGCCATCAGCTGCTCACTCACAGCCCTGCGAAATTGCTGTTGCCGCTCGAGGTCGTATTGGTCGCCATTGAGCCTGACCTGGGCGAACAAAACGTTGGCCGGAGCATTTCTGAAGGCCCTGGTTTCCGCGTAGATCAGCGTTACTGCGACTGCAACCAGCGCCAGCAACACGGTGACGATACTGATGGAAGTGACTACCAACGCGCGATTCATCCTGCCGGCCCGCAGTCCCAGCGCGCCACGCGTACCATCGCGCATCGCTGCGTTGAAATTGCCATTGATGAGGCGCCATATCGGCACAGCACCCGTGATCAGGATCGTGAGTGCAATGAACAGCAGCGCACCAATCAGCGTTGAGCCATCAAGATGGAACTGCATCCAGAATGCGAGAATCTGTCCGTCGAGTGAGTTGAAGATGAGACTGACCAATTCCAGCCCGATACCAGCCAGCAGCAATGCGAGCAAACCTCCGCACACAACGATGACAACGTTTTCAGCAAGCGCCTGAATGAACAACCGCCAACGCGGCGCGCCCAACGCTACCCGGATCGAAATGTCGCGCAGTCGCTCATTGGTACGCGCCAGCAGCAAGGTGCCTGCATTGATGCAGGCCAACAGAAAAATCAGCACCGTGAAAATGTTGATGAGGAAAATGATGATGACAGAACCAATCTTGCCGAACTCGGAAAGCGGAAACACGCTGACGTGACCAGTGCTAACCCGGTCGATGCCGCCGACGTTGATGCCGGTATAGCGCCGCAAAGGGTCTGGGGTCAGCTGCCTTGCTGCATCGTAGGGGTACTGCTCGCGCAAGCCTGCCACCAGGTTGGCTATTTCCGCATCTGCTTCTTCTATTGAGACCCCGTCCTTCAACAGCGCAAAGGTATTGATCGGTAGCATCGAACCCGGCAGTGCTTGCAAGAACCCTTGCGGCGCCGGCAGCCACACCTGGTCCGCCCACGGCATCCGGTAGCCCTCTGGCATCACGCCAACAATTCTGGCGGGCTCTCTCGCAACGTCCAGGAATTTGCCCACCACGTCGGTCGCTCCCCCGAGAGTCTGCTGCCAGAAGTCGTAACCGACCACGACCACGCGTTCAGCATCTGCCGCCAGATCGAAGGGTTCCAGCGTACGCCCCAGCAGCGCAGTGGTGCCAGATAACGTGAACAGACCCGGCTCCGTGTAAATGACGCGGCTGGTACTCGGCACACCGTCATACGTCAGGGCCACATTGCCGCGAATGGTAAAAATGCCGATGTTTTCCAGCGTTTTGATTTGCGGCCTGATCTGCGCGAACTCAAAGGCATTGAAAGGAAAGCAGTTGGTCGTCTTCGGACGCGTGCAGACATGGACAATCCGCTCGCCATTGGTGACCGGCAAGGTCTTGTACGTCATCGAATAACTGATCGTGAACGACATCAGGCTGAGTCCCAGCCCACCTGCAAGCACGAGAATGGCCAGCAGCACGAAGCCTGGCTTCTTCGTCAGTTGCCGAAAGGTGTACTTCATATCGAGTTTGCTCATCATGGGGTTCTGCTTCTGCGCTGTTATCAGGACGGACGTTTCAGGCGCTTGCCAAGCGTGTCTGAGTTTCCTTGCGGATCTGCTCGTCGGAGATAAGTTGCCCATCCAGCAATTCGATATACCGTTGCGCGCGCATCGCCGAGCGCGGGTCATGCGTCACCATGCAGATAGTGCTGCCCATCGCATTCAGCTTTTCGAGCAGTTGCATGATGGCTTCCGCGTTGCGTGAATCGAGATTGCCGCAGGGTTCGTCGGCGAGGATCAGCGAGGGTTTGCCACTGATGGCGCGCGCCACTGCCACGCGTTGCTGCTGTCCACCGCTGAGCTGCGACGGGAAGTGATCACGCCGCGAAGCCATGTCCACCAGCTCCAGCGAATGCTCCACGATGTCCTTGATCTCGCCTTTGCCGAGATCGCCGCGATAGCTGAGCGGCAGCTCGATGTTTTCATACACCGACATGTCGCTGATCAGGTTGAAGGACTGGAACACGAAACCGATTTCTCGATTTCGCAGCCGCGCCCTTTCGTCACGGTGGAGGTTCGAGGCATCGTGTCCCCCAAGTTTGTAGTCGCCGCTGGTCGGCACGTCCAGCAGACCGATGATGGAAAGCAGCGTTGACTTGCCGCAGCCCGAGGGCCCGGCAATGGAGAGGAACTCGCCCTTCCGCACCGACAGGTTGACGTTTCTC
>JAZKEH010000378.1:0-2008 GCA_040387155.1 Pseudomonadota bacterium
CCGGCACGGCGCGCAAACCCAGCAAGAAACTGATACTGGCGTTGATGACGACCGGTCGTGACCACGCCAACGCGCGTGGCTGGACAGATATCTACACATACACCAAGTATCTGGCCGAACGCTTCCTTGTGCAGCAGCGCGGCGCACAGGCGTTAGGCATCTTCCGACCAGCCATCATCGAGTCAACAGTGGGTGGCCAATACCCTGGCTGGCTGAAGGGCATCAAGGTGATGGACGCGATTCTCGCGGCCTATGGCAAAGGCATGATCCCGGGTTTCCCGGTTGATCTCGAAGCACCGCTCGATGTGATTCCGGTCGATATGGTCGCCAGTGGCGTGCTCGCGCAGGCCGCGCAGATGCTGACGGAACCGCACGCGGGTGAGGTGAATGTCTGCCAGCTGGGCAGCTCGGCGTCGAATCCGTTGCTGTTGAAGAAAGTGTCCGAGTACACCTATGCGCATTACAGCACCAAGCCGTTGCCGGGTCTGGCTGGGAGGCCAATCATCGTCAGCAAGCCGAGGTTCCCGTTGCTGAAAAATCATGTGCAGTGGCTGGAACGCTATCTCGGTGTCTTGAACATGATCTATGCCGCCTGCGACCGTCCGCTGTTAAGCTCCGCCACAGGCGGTTTGCGGCGCCAGGTGACGGGTCGCCAGAAAAACATCAAGCGTTATCTGGCGTTGGCAAAAATGTTTGGCAGCTATGCGCAGACGCGACGACTGTTCCAGACCACCCACGTCGATACGCTGTTTTTGCGTTTGAGTCCGCAGGAACAACAGATGTTCAATTTCGCGCATCGCAGTATCGACTGGCGGCGTTACATGCTGGACCATCACCTGCCTGGGCTGGATCGTCTGCTGACGGCAACCACAAAGAGACAATAATGATGGGCCGAATGGAGGATCTGAGTCGTCGCGGACTGTTTGTGCTGGGGCAAAGTTTGCTCGGGCTGTTGATCCGTTACTACTTCGGCATTGCTGTTGAAGGCCGCCACCGTCTGCCGCAGCAAGGTCCTTGTATGCTGGCAGCCAACCACAACAGCCATCTCGATACGGCTGTGGTGTTCTTCCTGTTGGGTCGTCATCGCAAGGCGCTGCAGGTGCTGGCAGCGCGCGACCACTTCTTCGGCAACCGCTTTATCCATTTTCTGGTCACGTCGATCTTTCACGCGTTACCGGTCGACCGTGATCGCTTTTCACCAGACAACTTTATCGCAACCGGTCGTGCAGTAATGCAACAACGCGGCATGCTGCTGATCTATCCGGAAGGTGGTCGTGGCGATGGCAGTGGCATTCGCCGCTTCAAGCCCGGCGTTGGTTATATGGCCTTGCATCTTGGTGTACCCGTGGTGCCGATCTATATCACTGGCACCGCACAGGCGTATCCGAAGAAAGCGTTCTGGCCACGGCCAGTCAACGTGCTCGTGCGTATTGGCGAAGCGTTGCAGCCGGAACCGCCGGCAGAAGACGGCACAGTTACCGGCGTGCAGATAAAACGCTTCACGCAACAGCTGGAGCGCGCAGTGCGTGAACTGGGCAGCGCTGTGCATGCACCGTGGGCACTGGTGACCGGTGCTTCATCCGGTGCTGGCGACGCGATATGTGATGAGTTGGCGCGGCGTGGTTTCAATCTGTTGATCACCGCCCGTCGCGATGATGAGCTGCAGCGCGTGGCACTGCGGTGCCGTGAACGGCACGGTGTCGAAGTGGTGGTGCAGGCCGGCGACATTGCCAGTGAAGCAGGGCGTACGCAGCTGCTGGCGCGCTTGGCTGACTGTGGTGAGTTGCGCATGCTCGTCAACAATGCCGGCATTGGGGCGCATACGTTGACGGCACAACCGGATGCGGCACGTCATCAGGCACTGGTAGCGGTGAACGTCGATGCGCCTGTCGCGGCGCTGTTGGCAGCGCCCGCCGAGGGCGACCAGATCGCCATCATCGGCGAGAACCGCAAGCTGATCTGCTTCCCGATTTCTGAGGTCGCCGAGATGGCGCGCGGCAAGGGCGTG
>JAZKEH010000379.1:0-2795 GCA_040387155.1 Pseudomonadota bacterium
GTTGCAAGGTCAGGAACTGGTCGATGCACTGGCCGCGATGGATGTGTTCGCCTTCACGTCGCAGAGCGAAACCCAGGGCATGGTGCTGACCGAAGCAATGGCCGCCGGCCTGCCCGTTGTAGGTCTCGATGCCTCCGGCGTACGCGAAGTTGTCGTCGATCAGGAGAACGGCCGCCTGCTGTACGGGGCGACGCCTCCAATGCTGGCTGCTGCGCTGCAGGAATACGTTGACATGTCGGCATCCAAACTGAAGAAGCAGGTAGCGGGTGCCTTGCTGACTGCGAAGAAGTTCTCGCTGCCGGTGATCGCGCGCACTGCACTGAGCACCTACAAGATAACGGCCGGCGATCACGCCGCCCATACGGTCGATATAGAAGACGAGGGCATGACGAAAGTCGTCAACCTCATCAAGGCAGAGTGGGACATTCTTGCCAGCGCCGTGCAGTCCGGTAACCAGGCGATTTCAACCGCACTGTTTGGCGACAAGAAGTCGTCGTGAGTAGTAGCAGTACAGAATAAGAAGCAGGCAGGAGAAGGACGTGATTGTCAGGGTAGAAAAACTGGTGAAGAAATTCCGCCGGCTTGCCAACCGCAGCCGCTGGTTTGCCAATATTCTCGGATTCCCTGTTCATGAAGGCTCGCCGATCCGGCCTGGCCTCGTCCTCATCCAGATTGATGGTCTTTCGCAGCAGGAATTCCGGCGCGCGCTCAACCGCGGTGAACTGCCGTTTCTCAAACAGCTGCTTGACCAGGAAAACTACCAGGAACAGAGCCACTACTCCGGCTTGCCCGCCAGCACGCCGGCGGTGCAGGGCGAATTGTTCTACGGCGTCAAAACCGTGGTGCCGGCGTTCGCGTTCCGCGATGCCGAGGCCAAGCGCATTACGTTGATGTACGAGCCGGCGGTCGCTGCAGCCGTCGAGAAGAAATTGATGGAGCAATGTGATGACCCGCTGATGAAAGGCGGCAGTGCCTACAGCAACATCTTTACCGGCGGCGCGGCCGAACCGCATTTCTGCGCCGCCACCATGGGCGCGAAAGACATCTGGGCCGCCACCAAACCTTTCTCACTCGCGCTGTTGTTCCTGACCCATATCTTCAGCATGTTCCGCATCGCCGGCCTCGTCCTGCTGGAACTGGTGCTGTCGACCGCTGACTTTCTGAACGGTGTCTTCCACGGTCGCAGCTTCTTCCGCGAGATGAAGTTTATAGTGTCGCGGGTGTTTGTCAGCGTGATGCTGCGCGAGTTTCTCGTCATTGGCGCCAAGCTGGATGTGGAGCGCGGGCTGCCGATTGTGCAGCTGAACTTTGTCGGCTTCGATGAGCAGAGCCATCGCCGCGGGCCGACCTCGAAATTCGCCCATTGGACGCTGAAGGGTATCGACCATGCAGTCAGGCGTGTGTGGCTTGCGGCGCACAAGGCGCCCTTGCGCCAGTACGATGTGTGGGTCTATTCCGATCACGGTCAATGCCATGCCACGTCTTTCTACAAGCACAAGGGCTATGGCATTGAACATGCGATCAACGAAGCCTTTGCCAAGCTGAACCAGCAAACACCCCTGCTGAAACTGCACAAGCACAATCACGAAACCCATCGCTGCTGCCTGCTGGGCAGCCATGCCGAAATAGTGAAGAAGGGTGAGATCCTGCCGGAGGATCTCGAAGAAGCGAAATTGTCAGTCGCCGGGCTGGGGCCGATTGGCTTTATTTATCCCGATCGTCTTTACACCAATGCCGAGTTGGCCGTGGTGGCGCAGTCCTTGGTCAACGACCACGAAGTGCCGGTGGCAGTGGTGAAGGACGACGATGACAAGCTGGTCGCCTTCACTGCCACGGGTCGTTTCAATCTGCCTGAACATACGGAAGCCATCTTCGGCAGCGACCATCCGTTTCTGGTGGACGTCGCGGAAGATCTTGAGCGTCTGTGCCGGCACGAACATGCCGGCCCCATCGTCATCATTGGCTGGTGTGCGGGCAGTCCGTCGCTGACCTTCATCGCGGAGAATGGCTCCCATGCCGGTCTCTCCCATGAAGAAACCAATGCGTTCAGCCTGCTGCCAAAGGACACGCAGCTGCCGGACAACGGCAAGAACTATCTGCGCCCCTCCGAGCTGCGCGCCGCTGCACTGCACTTTCTCGGCCGGCGCATCTACAAGAGTGCGCCGCGCTGGAAGCCGTATTCAACGACTGATGTGGGCGTGAATCTCAAGGTCATGACCTACAACGTGCATACCTGCGTCGGTCTCGATGGCAAACTTGATGTGGCGCGTGTCAGCCGCGTTATCGCGCAGGCCAAACCCGACGTGGTCTGCCTGCAGGAACTGGACATGAAGCGCGTGCGCTCCGGCAAGGACGACCAGGCTCAACTTATCGCCAATCTGCTGGAGATGAACTACCAGTTCCATCCCGCCATGCGGATGGAAGAAGAGGAATACGGCGATGCCATCCTGACGCATTTGCCGATGAAGACGGTGAAGACCGGCGTGTTGCCCGGCACCAAGCCCGGCTCCAGCCGTGAACCGCGTGGCGCGCTATGGGTTACCGTCAATTTCAAAGGCGTCGATGTCCACATCATCAACACGCATCTTGGCCTGACCGCCAGCGAGCAGATGCAGCAGACCAATGAGCTTTTGAGCGAGGAGTGGATCAAACCGCTGCTGGGCGGCGATGCGCCGGTCATTCTGTGCGGCGACTTCAACTTCAATCCGTCGTCGCGTTGCTACAAGATCATTACCGCCAAACTGAAAGACGCGCAGCTGCAACTGAAGAATGCCAAGCCGAAGAATACTTTCTAC
>JAZKEH010000380.1:0-3673 GCA_040387155.1 Pseudomonadota bacterium
TCCCCGCCGACAGCTCCAGCGAAGGTTTCGACAACCTCGCCAGCGTGTTGAGCGTATCGCCCGCGCTGATGCAGGCTTACATCAACGTGGCGAACAAGGTGAGCCGACTGGCGGTGGGTGATGCGACTACCAGTCTGACGTCTACTACCTATCGCTCAGATGGTCAGGATCAAAGCGCGCAACTCGACGGCATCACGCTCGGTACTCGCGGTGGTCTCACGTTCAACCACGTCTTCCCGCTCGATGCTGAATACCAGTTGCAGATTGCGCGCACCGGCGCCAACGCTGCATTTTCGCTGGACCCTGTTGGCATCGAAGACCCGGTTGAAATCGTGCTTGATGGCGAACGTATTGCGTTACTTAAAGTAGGCGCCCCCAACTCCGTCAAGCTGAGCATTCCTGCGGGCCCGCACAAACTGGAAGCAGCCTTTGTAAAAACCCAGGCTCCGCGCGGCGTAGATGATCTGCACAACGTCTGGTCCGATAGCACCTCGGTAAGCGCACTGACGATCACCGGCCCGATGAATGCCACCGGTTCAGGCGATACGCCGAGCCGTCGCAAAATTTTCAGCTGCACGCCAGCGAGTGTTGCCGAAGAAGAAACCTGCGCACGCCAGATCCTCGAAGGTCTGGCCTATCGCGCCTATCGCCGTCCGGTAACACCGAAGGCGATGGAAACCGTCATGTCCTTCTATCACGACGGTCGTGAACAACGTGATTTCGACACCGGCATCCAGTACGGTCTTGCGCGCATCCTGGTTGATCCCATGTTCGTGTTCCGTTTCGAGGAAGAACCCGAAACCGTGAAAGACGGCGAGAACTACGCGCTGGCCCCGTACGAGTTGGCGTCGCGTCTGTCGTTCTTTATCTGGGGCAGTATTCCGGATGATGAATTGCTGGCCTCTGCGGCTTCCGGCGCGTTGAGTGATGCAGCGGAGCAGGAACGTCAGATTGCGCGCATGGTGCAGGATGACAAGGCAGCTGCTCTGGTTGAGAACTTCGCGGCGTCGTGGCTGGGGTTGAGTCAGTTGAACAACGTCAATCCGGTGTCGGACGATTTCGACAACAGTCTGCGCGTGGCGATGAAGAAAGAAACCGAACTGTTGCTGAAGTCTGTCATCGTCGAAGACAAGCCGATCATGGAATTGCTGACGGCCGATTACACCTTCGTCAATGAGCGTCTCGCCAAACACTACGGCATTCCAAATATTCGCGGCAGTCACTTCCGCAAAGTCAGCGTGGCGGGTACTGGTCGTCATGGTTTGCTTGGTCAAGGCAGTATCCTGACCATCACCTCGGCGCCGAACCGCACATCGCCGGTTATCCGCGGTGCGTGGGTCATGGATCATCTGCTCGGTACACCGCCACCGCCACCACCGCCGGGCGTGGAAGTGAATCTGGATGTGTCGGTGCCGACCGGCGCTGCGCCAATCACGATGCGTCAACGTTTGTCGCAGCATCGCGCCGATCCTTCGTGCGCGGCCTGTCACAACATGATGGACCCCATCGGGTTCGCGCTGGAAAACTTCGATGCTGTTGGCAAGTTCCGCGATCATGAAGGCACCGTGCCAGTGGATGCCTCTGCTGTGTTCTGGGATGGCAATGCCTTTGAGGGTCCGGATGGCCTGTACCAGATGATGCTGGCACGTCGTGAGCTGTTCGTGCAGAACGTTGCCGAAAAGCTGATGACCTATGCACTTGGTCGCAAGGTTGAGTTCTATGACATGCCGCAGGTACGAAAAGTAGTGCGTGATGCAGCGAGCGAGGATTTCCGCTTCAGCGCACTGGTGAAGGAAATTGCCCTCAGTGAAGCGTTCACGCAGCGCACGAAGGGCGGCAGTGAAGGTGAAGCAGTAACAAGTGCAGAAACCGCCCAACGCTGAGATAACAATCGAACGAGTCGCGAGACTCTTTTACGAATAGATTGTACGAATAACAGGAGACGACCATGTTTATCACAAAGAAACATCTGTCACGTCGCACGCTGCTGAGAAGTGCAGGCGCCACCATCGCGCTGCCACTGCTGGATTCGATGATTCCGGCTTCTGTAGCGTTGGCGCAGACTGCTGCCAATCCACTGCCACGACTTGGCTGCATCTATATTCCGCACGGTGCGACGATGGCGTACTGGACGCCGACGACCACTGGCAAGGATTACGAGATGACCCGAATCCTGAAACCACTGGAAGGCTACCGTGACAAGATGAACATCATCAGTGGTCTGGCCAACACACCAGTGGGTCCGATTGAAGGTGAAGACAGTGGTGGTGCGCAGAACCATGAACGCGCTGCAGCTGCGTTCCTGACAGCAGCGCATCCGGTAAAAGGTGACCGCGGCTTTGTTGGTCAGTCGTTCGATCAGGTGATGGCGGAAGCAATGGGTCAGGACACACCGCTGCCCTCCGTTGAGCTGTCCATTGAACCCGCCGGCAACACCTGTGGCGATGCCGCCTTTACCTGTTCCTATCGCAGCTCGCTGTCGTGGAAGACCCCGACGCTGGGACTGCCGATGGAAAACAACCCGCAGCTCGTGTTCGAACGCCTGTTTGGCGATGGCAGCACTGACGCCGAGCGCCGTGAAAAACGCCGCCAGTCCGCCAGCATGCTGGATTCGATCAAGGCAGATGTAGACAGTCTCAACATGAAACTGCCGGCCGCTGACCGTGCCCGTGTCAGCGATTACCTCGACGAAGTGCGCGAGATTGAACGTCGTGTCGCCTTGATCGATGCGAAACTGTCAGACGAAGCGCTGGAAGTGCCCGATGCACCGCTCGGCATTCCGAACGGTTTCGAGAATCACATCAACCTGATGTTTGATCTGCAAGTGCTCGCCTACAAATCCGACATCACCCGCATCTCAACGCTGATGATGGCAGGCGAGGGCAGCAACACCCGCTTCCCCGCCAGCGGCGTGACCGAAGGTTTCCACAACTCGTCGCATCACTCGAACGAACAGAAGAACAAGGATCTGTTTGCATTGATCAACACTTACCACATTGGTGTTGTGAAAGGTTTCTTCGATCGTCTGGCAGCAACGCCCGATGGCGACGGCAGTCTGTTGGACCATTCGCTGATCATCTATGGCAGCAGCATGAGCGATGCCAACGAACACAACTTTGATCCACTGCCACTGTTGTTGATGGGTGGTGCCAACGGTTTGATTGAAGGCGGCCGTCACTTGAAGTTCGCCGATCACACGCCACTGGCCAACCTCTATCTGGGCCTGATGGACAAGTTCGGCATTCAGCGAGACAGCTTTGGCAACAGCACCGGGAAACTGGAAGTTTAATAACTCGCGAAGATCCTTGTTGGGATCTGCAGCCGGCAGCTTGCTGCTGGCTGCCGGTCGTCCTCTGTTTGCACAAAGCTCTGCGGCCAAGCTCCCTTTCGGTGGACTGCCAATGGGCATCCATGGCGCCACGTTACAAAAATTTCCTGTCGCCGACGTTATCCGCATCCTCGTTGAAGACTTGCAGCTGCACTATCTGGAATTAACGCCCAGCCAGATTCGGTTGCGCGCGGTAGCGCAGGGCGCCAATCAGGGTCCTGCGGCGAGTAGCAGCGACGTGCGCAACCTCCGTAAGCTGCTGCAATCGAGTGGAATCACGCCGTCGGCGTGGGGCCCGATAGCGATTGGCAGCAAGGACAACGATCTGCCCCAGCTCTTCGAACT